>DASPXQ010000118.1:0-9169 GCA_035637195.1 Thermoplasmata archaeon
GCGTTCGAGGCGCTCCGTGACAGGGGGACAACGCGACGTCCAACAATCCCTCGGCAAGGGTCAGGGCGTCGAGTGAGCATCGCTTGGCCGTGACACGCGCTGTTACTGCCGGGGGACATCCCCCTCATCGTGCGGGGACGCGGGAGCCGCCCGCCGATGTCGCGACAGACTCCCACCATGCCGTCGCGCACGCCGCCTGAATACGACCCCGAGGAGGATCGACCCAAGGACGGGCAGGGCCACGCTCTCGAACTCCGGGATGTGGAAGAAGTATGTCTCCGAGCTCGTCGTTTTCCAGTATAGGGCACCGACGTCGGTCCCGTATACGAGGTTGTTCGGCGCCCGAACGACCAGGGTCGGATTATCCGAGGAGGCGTCGACGGCCGTCGCTGCGCCCCAGCTCCCGCCCGTCCTCTTCTCGTAATAGAGCTGCGGCGCCGACGCATCCACGTACAGCGCGTGGACGTCGTTGTTCACATCGATGCCAATCGACGGTCTTGCGAAGACCGTGCCTGAGGTGAGTGCTACAACCTCTTCGGTCTGCCATCCGCCGCTTGGAAAGTCGAGGAACCGCGCATATATCGCCGTCGTCGTGCTGCCAATGACCTTCGCGTACGCCACCCAGACGTCGCCGTTCGACTCGTAGGAGTGGGCAATGGTCGGGAACATCGGGCTGCTGGGCAACACCGCCGGCCGCACCGCGACGGTCGAGGCAATCCAGAATTTCGATGCGGCGGTCGTGAAAGTGCCCGGGTCCTCGGACGCCGCCGCGAGGTTCCGCCACGCCGACGCCATACTCGTTGACGTGGTCGAAAGGGCAGCATCGGACTTCGTGAAGGTGCCGCCGGAATAGCCGGTTGGGTAGGAGGTCAAGTCATCATTGTCCTCCGCGCCATAGGAAGCAATCCAGAGCGTGCCCTCGACGTCCCAGTTCACCGGGTTCAGAGAGGGCGGATCCGGAGTCGTGCTTGTCGCACCTGCGTTGGCCCACTCAATGTCGTTTGTGATGGTCCCGCTGTCTCGCCATCCGGTGATGCGGTAGACCTGCGCCGCCGCCTTCTCGGCCACGTTCGTCGCCCAATTGACCGTGGTTCCTCCTTCCGTGCCGTCCGACCTCTTCGCCCACATGCTGAACTTGTTGCCAGATCCCGCCCAGCTGTTCCAAAAGAAGAATCCCGTCCAGCCGCTCGGAGTGGTGAAGTCGGGCGTGCCGTCGCTCGAGATGAAAACCATGAGCAAGTCGCCCGAGTTCACGGTCGCAGGCATCTGGACGTTGTGTGTCGTCGAATCCGTAGGGAAAGATGTCGGCGTGACGGACTGCACGGTTGCGGTGGAAGTCGCGGTATCGACTGTGTCAACGCCCGCGGATCCGTCCCACTTCGTGAATTCCCCGGACGCGTCGCAGTTGCTCGTCGAGAGATCCTTACACACCGTGTATTGGATCTCGCTGGAGCCAGCGTCGTAGCGGGCGATGCTGACATAGTTGTTCTGCGGCGAGACGTCCACGGACAGGCCCGTATATGTCGAGCCCCACGAAACCGTGGACCGCCACGTCCCGCCCGCCTTGTTCTTGTAGTACACCGTGCCGCTCGTCTTCGATCCGCTCCAGCCGACATGCGGGTTGTTGCTCGTGTCCGTGGACACCGTCGGCATGGAGCCGGTGTCGGTGTCGTCGACGTTCGTCACCGCCTGCCAGTTTGCCGCGTTCGCTAGGTCGCTTTGGGTGGGATAGGCGACGGTCGTCTTCGTGAAGCGGACGAGATTCAGCGTGCTCTGGTCGCCTGCGGCAGAGGCGGCGACCCATACGACGTGCAGGAATCCGGCCGAGTCGATCGCGATGGAGGGTTCCGACGAATCCCGCGCCAAGAGGAGGGCACTGTCCCCCGTCCGCCCCGACGCGAGGATGATCTGGGATCCCCACGTCGAGCCGCTCGTGTCGGAACTGCGCATCAGGACGATCCGGTCCCAGAAGCTGGTCGGCGAAACGGTGACGTAGTCCAGGTACAGATCGGACTGGGAGGAGTCCGAGGCCTCCGCGTTCCCGACGAAACGGATGGCCGGGGCGCCGGCGTTGAACTCCGCGGTCGTCAGCGTGTACGTCTGCACCGCGTTGTCGTCCGCCGTCTTAGTGATCGTGATCCGGGTGTTCCAAGTGGATGGAGGAGTGAGCACCCGCACGAGGAAATCCTCCCCGGCGGTGTGGTGGGCCTCGGCCTTCAGAACATATGCGGAACTCCCCGCGGCGATGCCGGACCAATCGTACCGGACCTCCATCTGGTAGTTCTTGAGCACCAGGGAGACGGCGAAGATCACCCGGTCTTCCGCAGTCGCCGTGGTGCCCTCTCGGCTCGCATCGAGGTCGAACGCGTGCGCGGTGGCGCCGAGGTTTTCGACCGTCTGGATGGCGGACAAGACCTCGTCGATGGCGTCAAAGTTCTCCCACTGTATGTAGGCGTCCGAGGTCTGCGTCCCCGGTTGGTCCACGTTGTCGACCTGCAGGCGGAACTTGTGATAGTTAGCGGTCGCATCGACGTCGACCGCAGTCTGTCCTACAATCCAGACGTCGGCCGTGCGCGTGGGGGTCAGGCTCAGCGTCTGAATCTGGGTCGCGAAGTCGGTCGTCGAAAGGTCGATCGGGGCCTCCGTCCACACGGACGCCCGATCCTCGAACTTGTTCAGGTTCAGTGCGAAGACGGAGGAGTACGTACGAGGGTATGAGCAACCGGAGCTGCACCGAGATTCCTGGGTGAACGTGTTCGACGCCGTCGTCAGCGAGTACACCCGGGCCAGCGTCTGGACGTAGCGGTCGAGGGTCGCGTCGCGCCCTCCCCACTGGGTCAGGGGCTGGCCCTCGACCGCCTCGCCGCTCCGCGCAATCCGCGACGCGTATTCCACGCTGGTGGAGTCGGGATCCCCCCTCATCGTCGCCATCACGAGCCAGTCGCTCGCCGCGGGGGGCGTGAACGTCACGGAGGCGAGGCCGTCCCAATTCGGCCCGGCGAAGCCGATCGTGTCCCCCGCCGTGTTCTCATTGAAGGACCAGTCCGTGTTCTCGGTCAGGTCCCCCAAGTCCAACTTGAACATCGTGATCTGGTCCGTGTCGACCCTGACGGTGTTCCCCTCGATGTGGTGCTGGAGCTTCACACCCTCCCCGGAAACCGCGGTCCATACGGTGAACCAGTAGTAGGTATACCGGGCGGGGTTGTCGACCGTCCGAAACGAGAATTCCGAGCCAGGGAACACGGTCGTTCCGTGAAGCGTCTGGATGTACGCATTCCGTAGCGAGCTGAGTGGAGAAGCCACTTGTGCGGTGAACACGAGGAGGTACTTCCGCCCCGCGGTGAACGATGAGGAACCAATCGTGGCTCCGGGAATGTCGACGTATGTGGTGGACGTCGTCGACTGGACCGCCGTCACCTCGACGAACGTGTGGTCCACGAGGGGCGCTTGATTCGCTTCCCGGTATTGGATGTAGGCGTTGTTTGAGGTCTGGACGTCCGTCGGGAACGTCCCCGAGACTTTGCTGCCTGTCGTAATCGTCTCCGTCGACGGGGCCGAGTCTGTCGTCTCGGCGAGCTGGTCGTAAAAGACGACGTACCAGCAGCCGTCCGAGTTCGTCGCGTCGCACGCGGTTTGGCCGGCGACGTCGCCCGCCCGGACGACCTTCCGTTGCTGGTTATAGTTCGTCGTCACGGCGTTCGAGCCCGGGTCGATGACGGTCGTCGGCTGGGGGCCGACTTGGGCCCATGGAACAGAGAGCGGACTCGTCGAAGCCGCCACGTCGAACGAGGAGAGTTGTCGAACGAGCGCGGGCACCGATGTGGTCGAGTCGGTCGAACCCCAGAAGTCCCCCGATTCGACGTACAGGTTCGTCGCGTTGAGGGGGATCGACAGTTCGATTGCGTGATAGCCGAGGGCGACCGTCACGGGCGAGACGGCGGTCCAGGACCACTCTCCGGGGAACGAGCCCGAAAACGCGAGGAGAGCAGATTGCGTGACCGTGCCGTCCTTCCCGCGGATCTCGACGAGGCGGTCCGCGCCGACCCCGCCAATCGCGTAGCCGCTGAATGTGCTGTTGTCCATGTCGAGGAACATCCGGAGGACGTCTTCCCCGAGGAGCGGTGGGCGGTTCGTCGGGCCGATGTACACGCTGACAAAGCGGCCGGCGTACGGAGCTGGGAACGTGTTCGGGAGGGTCGTGTTGAGCCAGTAGTCCGTCCCGCCAGGGAGCCCGTAGTCGATGAGGCCGTCCCCGTCGTAGTCCCCGGACGTCTGGGCATCCGGGACCCCATCGTTGTTGAAGTCGAACGGCATCGGATCGAGTGCGTCCGGGACCGTATCCCGGTCACTGTCCGCGGCCGGCGGGCTCGACGGAGGAACGGGCTTCGCCGGTTCCGGCACCGCCGTCCCCGTCAAAATCCGCCCCGTGACGTCGGCGTAGAGGTACGTCATCGCGCTGACTCGCTGCGATCCGAACGCCGCGAGGTCGATGTCCAGGTTGTTGGTCGGGACCGGGTCGTTCGGAGCGTCGGCGACGGAGGCAGTCCATTCCTCGAATCCCCCATCGACTCGCGGGCCCGAAGGTATCGACCCGAGATATCCGACAACCTGGGGGCTCGCTGCGTCGCGGACCGTGACGACCCCGCCGCCAGCGGGGCGTGGTTGGTCGGAGGCCACCCGGACGCCGTAGGTCTCACCGCTTCCGAGCGCGAAGTCGCCGACGACGGTGAGTACAAGCGAGGTCCCCGAAGGGATTTGCCGAGCGGGGAACGTGAACGTGACGTCTCGGGCGGATGGGACCACCTGGCTCAACGTATTGCTTCCGTCGAGGAGTCGGAGGTTCGAGGCGGCCGTCGCGGGCGCCGTGCCGATCGCCTGAATGACGAGAGAATCGAGGGAGACGGGCTGTCGATACGCGGTCAGTGTGAGCCGGGTGAGCGGGACGTCTGTGCCGGCGATCACATTGGGTACTTGCGGTTCCGAGAGGATCGCAAGTGTGCCGCCGTCCGAGCTGAGCGGAAGGTCGCTCGAGTCCTCTTGTCGATCCCAGGACTCCGCATGCACGGACGCAACGACCGCGGTCTGGTTCGATGTCTGGCGGACCCATTCCGCCGTCGCCTCGATCTGGGACGCGCTCGCGGCAGCCGGCGTCCCTGTCCCTTTGATCCATCCGTTCCAGTCCCGCACGTCGCGATTCGAATCGAACTCCCACAGGCGACTCGAAAGGACGGAGCCTCCGTGCCCGGAGATTTCAACCATCCGATCGGCCCCGAGGCCGTCGACCTGGTAGCCCGTCGCCCGAGTTCCGTCGATGTCGATGAAAATCCAGACGGTGTCCATCGTCCCGGGCGCCGGGCCTCCCCCCTGGAGAGCGATGCCCCGGACCTGGACGTAGAAGGCGAAGGGGCCCAGATTGTCGACGACTCCGAAACGGACGATGTCGACGTTCGCGTTCGATACGGATCCGGTCGTCGTGTCGAGCCTGGAAAACGGGGTCCAGTCGTCGAACACGCCGTCGATCCGAATCGGATACGCCGGGCCCGCGTATTCCGGCACGAAGAAGAGCGGCATGAGCAACAGGGCGACGGACACAAGCGGAATGAGATAGAGTTTCCAACCGGCGTTGCGCATCATCCCACGCAGGCCGGAGGAATGGAAACCCGCGGGTCGAGCCCTGCCGAGGCCGTTCGTTAGTCCGTTCGTCCGCCCCAGACCGTTCGTGATCCCATTCGTGCGACCGAGCCCGTTCGTCAGACCATTCGTTCGGCCGAGGCCGTTTGTGAGGCCGTTCGTGAGGCCGTTCGTCCGACCAAGACCATTCGTCAAGCCATTCGTCCGGCCGACCCCGTTCGTGAGGCCGTTCGTCCGGCCCAGACCGTTCGTCAGGCCGTTCGTCCGTCCCCGCAGCCCGTTCGTCCGCCCCTTCAGGCCGTTCGTCCGCCCGGTCCGACGCGGCGCGCCCCGCTGGAGGACGAGTCCGTTGGTCATCCCCCTCGTCGGGGACGGCTTCGAAGGCGCCTTCTCGGTCGGTTTCGGGATGGGCGGCGTCGGAGGCTTCACCTCGGGTTTCGGCTCGGCGGCCAGCTCTTCCTGGACGATCTCCTGGATCGCGGCGTGGCCGAGGTCGTCGAGTTCGTCCTCGAGCGACCGAGCCGGCGTGAATCGGACGCCGCAGTTCTCGCACGTCGTTGCATCGGCCGCGACCGGCGCCTCGCACATCGGACACGGCACGATCGTGGCTGCGGCCGTGGCCTCCTCCGGCGTTCCTTGCTGCGCGCGCATCCGACTCTGCCGCGCGAGGTCGGTCTGTCCGAGCCGGGCATGGAGCTTCGTCTTCAGGACCCAAAGGCCGGGATAATTCGGATCGAGGGAGGCGAGGCGGTCGAGGCTCTCCACGCCGCCCTTCGCGTCGTCCAGAGTCGCCTGGGCGGCGGCGAGGGCGAAGAGGGCGTCCGGATCGCTGGGATTCAGCTTGAGCCGCTCGCTGGCGATCTGCATGATGAGATGGAGCCGCTGGGCTCGCTCGTCCTGCGACTCAAGGACCCCGCCGCCGCGCGACGGAAGGGGGGCGGCCGGCTTCGACGCCTCCCGCACGACCTTCATCCCGCCCTCCGTCACCTCGAGGATGCGGAACGAGGCATCCGGCGCGGTGTCTTTCATGTGGAGGACGCCGATCTTGCGGACGATCCGATCCCCGCTCCGTGTTCGCTCGATCTCGATCACGCCGTCGAAGGGCTGATGGAGCGTCGTCAGCTCCGACGCGGAGTGCATGTCCTTCTCGACGAGGACGAGGCTCGTGAACCGAGAGCGGTCGAACTTCTTCTTCGCGCTCTGCGCGAACGCGTAGACCTGGGTGACCTCGTAGACGTTCGTCGCGGGCGACAGGATCTCGATCACGGCGCGTCGCGGCAACTCGCCGACGAGGCCCGCGATCGCACGGCTCAGCGCCACGCCGAGGTTCGTCAGGTCGATCGAGGAGCGCACGACGGCCCCGCGTTCCTCGACGTCCTCGACCGGCTCCTCGCTCCACGAGTACCAGTCGACGACCCGGAGGCGGTTCTCCTTCGTGATCGCGTCGAGGTTCACCCCGAGGTCGCGCAATTCGGCGAGGACCGCCTCGGGGGACTGCGACGCGGTCACGACGAGCCCGCTGCCGCCCGCCTTCAGGCCTTCGGCGAGGAAGGTGAGCGCGAAGCGCAACTTCTCTTGGCCGGGAGGACCCTGCAGCAGGATGCTCGACCCTTCGGGCAGTCCGCCTTGGACCATCGCGTCGAATCCCTCGATGCCCGTCGCGAGCCGCGTCGTGCGATCACCCCTCGAGGGGGCGGCTCAGGCCGCACCGCAACGCCAGGTCGGGATGGGCGCCGATCGCGTCCCGGAGGGCCCCTTCGAAAGCGGTTCTCGCCGCGCTCGCCCCGAGGCCTTGCGCGCACACGGTCCAGAGGTCTCGGTGCACCGCCGCGACGAGCTCCCGCAGACGGTCGATGCCCCCGTCGCTGCCGGCGACCATCTGATCGAAGACCGCCTTGCGCAGCTCCTGGTGGTCCGTCGTGAGGCGGTGCTCCATCTCCGACTCAATCGACGGCGTGCCGACGAATCGGATCCGTTCGAACAGGGAGTGGAAGTACGCGACGTAGAAGTCGACCACCTCGCGCAGCGGCCCGGCGTCGTCCTCGAGGTCGAGCTCGAGGCGGAGGCGGGCGTTCCGGAGTCGATATTCGGACGTCCGAGAATCGTGCGGCCGTCGCTCGACGAGGCCGAGCTCCCCGAACCGCTGCAAGAACTTCGACGCGGTCGTGATGTGGATGTGCAGGCTCCGTGCGACCTCGCTCGAGAGGTGCCAGCCGCCGTCGCGCAGCCCGCGGAGGATCGACAGGCTGTGCTCCCCCGAGAGGAGGACGATCGTCTGTCGGAACGCCTGCTGGTCCATGACGGGGAAGCCTCTGGAGAACGCGGCCGCGAGCCCGAACTCTATTCGTCGTGGAGCTAGGGGTTCATAAGGGAATCCCCGGGATTCTCACCTCCGATTGCAATCGGGTGGAACGAACATTTCGGGGCCGCGATTCCAGGCGTGGCCGCGACGACTTGCGACGGCGTCCCACGCGATCCTCCCGCCTCGAAGGAACGGCTCTTCCTGACGGCCCGAAGCAAGGTTGAAGTAGAGGCTCCCAATTCCGGCGTCCTACGGCCGTCCCCGTCCGACAGTGAACACATTCGACCGCGGCCTGCCCAGGGATCCGCGATGCGGTACACGCGATTCGAGAAGGCCCGGATCATCGGAGCGCGGGCGCTGCAAATCAGCATGGGGTCGCCGATCCTCGTGGACGTGCCGACCGGCGTCGTGGACCCGATCGAGATCGCATGGGTCGAATTCAATAGCGGCGCGATCCCGATTACGGTGAAGCGCGAGATGTAAGCTCAGTCGTCTGCCCCATCGGGCCGTTCGAGGTCCGCAACCGGGCCAGTCTCGATGTGTTTATATAGAACCGTATACACATAATTGACCGTCTCGACCGATATGAACCCGCCCGCCTTTTCCTTTCTTCTCGAGTCCCCGATGGACGGCCGTTCCATGAGTTCAAGTAACCCCGATTCGTTGCGAAACCAAGCCGGCGCCGGGTCCGTGGCGCCTCGTGACAGGAGACGTACCCAGCATGGCGAGCGGCCGTGAGAAGTTCCTTCGGGTCGCGGAAGCCAAGGCCGCGGACGCCGGTCACGGGATCGTCCGAATCGATCCGGAAGTCATGCGGATCTTGGAACTGAAAGAAGAGGACATCGTGCTCATCGAGGGCACGAAGTCGACCGCGGCGAGCGTACGCCGCGGCTACCCGGAGGACGCGAACCGCGGCGTGATCCGCATGGACGGGATGCAACGGCGCAACGCGGGCGTGGGGCTGGATGACAAAGTCGGCCTCCGGAAGGCGTTTGCCCGGCCCGCGGACAAGCTGAGCCTCGCGCCGACGGAACCAATCCGGATCATGGGCGGGGAGCAGTACATGGCGCAGGTCCTCCGGGGACGGGCGATCACCCGCGGCGACGTGATCAGCGTGAGCATCATGGGCCGCAAGTTCGACTTCGTCGTCACGTCGTTCTCGCCGGGTGCGGACGCCGTACTCGTCGAGGACGAGACGGACATCAAGATCGCGGAGAAGCCGATCAAAGAGGAGGA
>DASPXQ010000119.1:0-14024 GCA_035637195.1 Thermoplasmata archaeon
GTACATGTGCCGCAGGTGCCGCGGGACGATCCGGCACGCCCCGCGATTTTTGCCGAGCAGAAGGATCCGGTGGAACGAGAGATTCCGCACGCCCTTCCATTCCGCGACCCAGACGCCGGCCGTGATGTACCGACCGGCGTCGCGCGGGAACAGCTTCGGGACCGGGAGATCGAGGAGGTTCACGTCGGTCGATGAATGCCTCAAAAACGGGGCGCTGTCGACCAACCGCGTGTCCATCGGATGAGTCTGGGCCTCCATGAGACGGCCGAGCAACGTCTCGTTGGGGGTGCGAAGCGCGGCCGCGACCCGGTCCCGCGTCGACCAGAGGTTGCCGACCGCCTCGGCCCCGTCGAGCGAGCGGAAGTGGACGGGCCGCCGCGGTTCCCGCACGAGGATGCGCGTCGCCTCGATCTCCCGGCTCGTGTCCGCTTCGATCCGAAGGACGTCGTCGGAGAACCGTTCCAGCCACTCGCGCACCGCCATGCAAGGACCTCTGGTCCGCGAATCGGGTCCGCCTCCTTAGGCGTTGCGGGCCTGCACGGCCCCGGGTGCGCCCCATTGGGCGCTCACCGCGGATGGAGCGGAGGTGGCGATTGATCCGGCGGTTCCGCTGGGGGCGGTTCTAGCGGCCCGCGCTTCCGAGGCCGCCTGAGGAGCGTCGCCGCCACGATGAGCGCTGCGATTCCGGCGGCAAGCAGGGCCAAGATGATGGCCCACGTCCCGAGCGGGATTTCTCCTCCGGTCGGTCCCGGTCCCATGGATGGCCGCACAGTCATCGCGATTTCCCGCGAATTGTCACTCGTGTTCGATTCCGTCGGCGTCACGTTTCCGATCACGATTCGGATCGTGTGCTCTCCCACCTCGATGGCGAGGAACGATTGCGAGTACACGGTCGTCGACGCGCCGGTCGCAAGGGGCTCGCCGAGGACGACCTGACCGATTGCGACCGTCGTCCCGTTCGGCCGCTCGTCGTAGACGTCGATCGTCGCGGACTCCGCCGTCGCCCCGCCGTGGTTCACGATCGTGATCGAGACGCTTACAACCTGGCCCTCGAGCGGACTCGCCGGGTTCGTCGACGTCGCGCTCGGGGTGAGGTCCGGCGCGGGTCCCGTCGGCGTCGGCTTGGGCCGTACGTCGATCGTGAGCGACGCGGTCCCCTCGTTGCCGCGCGCGTCGCGCGCCGTCACGGTCGCCCGGCGCGCACCGACGTCGGCGTAGGCGTGGATCGCGGTCGGGGGAATCTGCTCCACCGTCCCCGCACCGTCACCGAAGTCGAACCGGTAGGAGACGATCCGTCCGAGTCCCTGGTCGTGCCCCGCGCTCGCGGCGGCGTCGAAATGCACGCTCTGGCCGACGATCGGACGGAGGTCGTCCGCGGTCAGCGCGGCCGTCGGTCCTCCGGGAATCGCGGCCGCGACCGCGAGGATGAACAGCGCGATGGCCCAGACGACGCACGCGATCCCGGCCCGCTCCCGGAGGGAGAGCGGCTTCCACCACGCCCGGCCCACGGATAGTAGGGCGTTCCGCGGACCATAAACGTTCCTGGGACACTTTTTGCGGAACGCGGCGCCGCGGTCCGTTCTCATCACCGGGAACGTCGACGCGCATCGCCCGATGTCCGCCGGCTTTCGTCCCGAAGAAGTCTTTATAGGCCCGTTCGGTTCGGACGACCGTGGGCCTGGATTCCGCGAGGAAGTTCGCGTTGCACAACGCGGTCTTCCATGACGGCAAGGCGGATGCGAAGGCGGTCCTGGGCCGGCTGCTCGCGGAGGATCCCTCCCTGCGAGGTCGCGCAATCGAGGCGGCGACGGCGGTCGAGCGGATCGTCGCCGAGGTGAACCGCCTCGCGCCCGACGCGCAGCGCGGCCAGCTGGCCTTGATCGCGCCGGAGCTCCTGGAGCGCACCCGCGTCGATGTCGGGCCGAAGGAGCTTCCGCCGCTGCCCGGCGCCATGGACGGCAAGGTCGTCATGCGCCTCGCGCCGTATCCGAGCGGCCCGCTCCACATCGGGAACGCGCGGGCGTTCGTCCTGAACGACGCGTACGCGAAGCGGTACCACGGCCGGCTGCTCCTCGTCTTCGACGACACGATCGGCTCGGAGGAGAAACCCCTCCTGCCGGAGGCGTTCGACCAGGTGAAGGAGGGCCTCGACTGGGCCGGGGTCGAGTACCACGACGTCCTGTACAAGAGCGACCGCATCCCGCTGCACTACGAGTGGGCGGAGAAGCTGCTCGCGACGGGCGAGGCCTACGTGTGCGAGTGCGATGCCGCGACGCTGCGGAAGAACCGCGAGGCGAAGCGCGCGTGCGCGCACCGAATCCAGGACGTCGACGAGACGATCGCGATGTGGAAGGCGATGCTCGCCGGGGAGTATCGTGAGGGCGAGGCGGTCGTCCGCCTGAAGACGGACATGGCCCATCCGAATCCGGCGTTCCGCGACCGCGTCCTCTTCCGGATTACGGAGCGGGAGCACCCGCGCGTCGGGACGCGGTACCGGGTGTGGCCGATGCTCGAGTTCTCCTGGGCCGTGGACGATCACCTCCTGCGGGTGACGCACGTCCTGCGAGGAAAGGACCTCGTCATGGAAGACCTGATGGAGGCGCGGATCTGGGACGCGCTGGGCGTCGAGCACCGCCCGGCGTTCGTACACTTCGGCATCCTGCGGTTCAAGGACCTCGAGCTGTCGAAGTCCCGGTACCGGCGGGAGATCGCGGAGGGCCGCCTCACCGGGATCGACGATCCTCGGACGTGGTCCCTGCAGTCGCTCCGGCGTCGCGGCATCCGGCCGTCCGCGCTGCGCTCGTTCGTCCTGTCGTTCGGCCTGAGCCTGAGCGACATCGAGGTGCCGGCGGAGACGCTGTACTCGGAGAACCGGAAGGCGATCGACAAGGAGGCGAACCGGTACTTCTTCGTCGCGGACCCCGCGGCCGTCGACATCGCGGGGCTGCCGCCGGTCGAGCGGGTGAAGGCGCCCCTCCATCCGGACTTCCCGGGACGGGGCGAGCGGGAGATCCCCGTGGGCCCGAAGGTCCACGTGGCCAAGGAGGACTTCGAGAAGTTCCGCGGCAAGGAGGTGCGCCTGAAGGATTTCTGCAACGTCGTCCTAGACCGCCGCGCCACGTTCGTCTCGATGGAGAACAGGGACATCCCGAAGATCCAGTGGGTCACCCACGGCGTGCAGACGCACCTCGTGATGCCGGATGGGACGGAGGCGCGGGGCCTCGCGGAGCCGCTCGTCGCTTCTTTGAAGGTCGACGACGTCGTGCAGTTCGAGCGGGTCGGGTTCGCGCGGATCGACCACGTCAGCTCGGCCGAGGTGCGCGCGTACTTCGCGCACCGATGACCTGGCAATGCATGAGGGCTCGGAACAGGCGTTCGCAATATCGGAAGAAAAGTATAAGTTCGCTCCGGTCCGAGAACGAGACGCATGGGAGTCTTCACAATCCGAGTCACCGTGTTCAATCTCCGGGAGGAGGGGCAGTCGCGGGAGGTCGAGATGACCGTCGATTCAGGAGCGACGTACCCTGTAATTCCCCGTGACGTCGTCCGAGAGCTCGGGATCCGGCCTGCGTCGCGACTGACATTCACCCTAGCAGACGGTCGACGGATTGAGCGGGAGTTGGCCCAGGCCGGCGTCGCCTATGATGGGCGATCGGCTGCCTGCATGGTAGTGATCGGCGAGGAGGACGACGTGCCGTTGCTTGGCGCGCACGCCCTGGAAGGCCTGGGCCTCGAGGTCGACTCCGTCGGCAAGACGCTCCGGCCTGCGACTCAGTATCTCCTGTGATGGAAGCCGACCGAGTCCGTTTCAAACAGCAGCGTCTCGCGAGCGCCTGATCCCCCGGGCTGAGGGAGCACTTTCACAGATCTCCCCCTGAAGAATTGACGTGCCGGCGCGTTATGCCCAATTGGGCATAATTCATGACGAGTGGAAGATCGGTGAAGCGAGCGCGGAAGCAACGGCCCAGTTCTCGTGATGGGTTCATCGTGACGTGGGACGTTGACAGCCGCGACGCGGCCCAGTGCGCGAGGGTTCGTCGCTTCATCTTTGGGTACGCACTAAACGGCGGTGAGAAAGTGTATCGCTATCCCGGGTTCGTGACGCGGGAGGGGGTCCGATACCTCGGCCAGTCGGTGCTGTTCGTCCCAGCGCCCGTGATCGCGGATCTCCGCGAGTTCTTGCGGTCCCAGAAAGTAGATCATGTGGTAACGACCGCATGGCTCGGGTCCGTTACGCCCGGTTGAGCATGAATCCAGACAGGCCGAGGCTGCCCTGGCAGATTGCCGCCATTGTGATCAATTGGGCATAATTCATCCGCGACTCCGAGTCGAATCCGATGGCAAACGATTTATCGCTTCCCGCCTCTCGACGGTCCATGCGTGCAACCATGGGGATGGAGAATGGGGTGCCCGAGGGCGGTGCGAAGTGCGTCACCGTCGACCAGAGGCCGTACGCGTTGTTCAAAGTCGGCGGGAAGGTGTATTGTCTCGACAACCATTGCACCCACCTGGGCGGGCCGCTGTGTCAGGGCACGTTGCATGAAACCATCGTGCAATGTCCTTGGCACGGGTCGCGGTTCGATGTGACGTCCGGAAACGTCGTCGGACCCCCCGCTCGGAAGCCCGTTCGGTCCTACCCCGTCGCCATCGAGGACGGGAGGATCATGGTCGAGCTTCCCTGAACCGCGAGCTGGGCTAGTCAATCTCTGCGGGAGCCAGCGGCGATCCGCGGACGTTGAGGATCATGTCCCTCGCCTTCTCCTTCGAGGGATATACACAGAACGTCATTTGGGTCCCCCACTTCGCGTTGATCCTTCGGAAGAATTCGCTCAGTCCCGCGAAGTCCTGCTCCGTGAAATGCACGATGCCCAAGTTGAGATCGAATTCGTATTTCGTCGGCGGACCTCGGTGAAATCGCAACGGAATCGACCCGTACAGTTTGTAGTCGAACTTCTCGAGTTCATCGAGGACTTCTTGGAGGACGTCCTCTCGGGCAAATGGCTCCATCGCGTCGAATGGGGAGGCTGGGTTAGAGGCCATGGCCTGGTCACCGAGAGCTTGCGGATAAAGCTGCGGAGAGCCGACGCCTAAGGGAATCCGAACACTCTGGGAGAACCTCGAAAGACCTATTGCGCCTCTGTCGTCCGGATCGTGGCACTATGCCCAGTTGGGCATACGCGGTGCGGTGCCCTTTTCTATCCCTCCGTCTTCCCCGACTCCATGGCCCGATTCGCGAAGCGCGTCCTATCCATTGAGTCGTCTCCGACGGTCCGCATCAGCGAGCTCGTCACGGAGATGAAGGCCCGAGGCGAGAAGGTCGTCTCGCTGGCGATCGGTGAGCCGGACTTCGCGACGCCCGCGCACATCGTCGAGGCGGCGAAGAAGGCCCTCGACGACGGCTACACGAAGTACACGCCGGCTCCAGGCATCAAGGAACTGCGGGAGGCGATCGCGGAGAAATCCCAGAAGGAGAACAAGATCCCCGCGAAGCCGGAGAACGTGATCGTCGCGCCGACGAAGCACACGCTCTTCTTGACGTGCATGGCGCTCCTGGACCGCGGCGACGAGGCGCTCATCCCCGATCCCGGATGGGTGTCGTACGGACCGATGGTCACCCTTGCGGGAGCGAAGCCCGTGCCCGTGCGCGCCGCCGACGAGGACGGCTTCGTGCCGTCTGCGGAAACCGTCGCGCAGGCCATCACCCCGCACACGCGGCTCCTCATGCTGAATTCCCCCTCGAACCCCGGCGGCTCGGTGTACTCGCGCGACGCGATGCGGGCCCTCGCCGACCTCGCGAAGGACCGAGATCTGATCGTCGTCAGCGACGAGATCTACGAGAAGATTCTCTACGATGGCGTGCACGTCTCCCCGGCGTCCTTGGACGGCATGTTCGAGCGAACGGTCACGGTGCACGGCTTCTCCAAGACCTACGCGATGACGGGATGGCGGCTCGGATGGCTCGTCGCGCCGACGCCGCTGTTCCGGGAGATCGTGAAGGTCCAGGAGCACACGATCACGTGCGCGACCGCGTTCGCGCAGAAGGCCGGCGTCGCGGCGCTGCGCGGGCCGACCGCCCCGCTCGAGGCGATGGTCGCGGAGTTCCGCGCGCGGCGGGACCTCGTCATGAAGGAGCTCGCGAAGATTGACCGACTCTCGACGGATCGACCGACCGGCGCGTTCTACGTCTTCCCGAAGGTCGACGTGCGCCTCCACAGCGCGACCCTGTGCGAGCGGATCCTCAAGGAAGCCTCCGTCGCCGTGACGCCGGGCAGCGCGTTCGGCCAGGCGGGCGAGGGCCACATCCGCATCTCGTACGCGGCGTCGCGCGAGACGATTACCGAGGGCGTGCGGCGGATCGGCGAGGTCCTCCGTGCGGTGCCATCCGGCTCGTCCTAGGACGGGAGCGGGGGTCTCGCCGCGGTCGGCGCGCGTCGGAGCACGAGGCGGATCGCGACCAGGAATCCGGCCAGGCACGGCAGCGCGGCCGTGACGAACAACGCGGACGCCCATTCCCGGATCGCCTGTTCTTCGTAGTAGAAATGAGGAGAAGGCAATCCCTGAATCGTGGCCGCGGCCAAGGCGAAGCATGCGGAGAAGACGCCCGTGAGAGCGAGGGCGAATCCGACGGAGACGAGCCTCAGCCGCCGTTGACTTTGCTTCTCCGCCTCGGGCCCGCTTCGATGGCCCCGCTCCGCTGCCCATCGGTCCATGAGTTCAAAGGAGGCGGGAACGGCCGCAAAGACGAGGAACGCCGCCGGGGACACGAAACCCCACGGCTCGACTGCGCCTCCGCCGGTGATCATGAAGAACGTCGCGAGGACCGTGGACCCTGACCCCAGGTAGACGAGCGAGTACCACAACGCCTTCTCCCAAGCACCCTTCCGGACGCGTTGGAATGCGAGGGAGGCCGTGATCGGTAGCAAGAGCCCGAAGCCCTCGAAGAAGACGTAGTATCCGAGGGCGCCGAGCGGCTCCGGCGAGGGCGCCATGACGCGGCTCGGGAGGAAGGCCAGCCCCTCTATGAGAAACCCGATGAACGGAATGGGGGCCGTGAACCACGGGACCAGGGGCGCGATGAGCATGACGAGGACCCAGGCTCGCAAGTTTCGGACCACGCCGGTCGAAGACGTCGGGGTCGCGGGCGATGTCGGGAACAGGGCGATTCCTCCCTGACCGGTGACGATAGGTCGCATTCGTATTTGAACCGCTCGCGTCGCGCCGAGATCGGGCTCCGTCGGTCGGCGCCTATCGGCTCGCCCCGCGGGCCTGCAGGAGTTCCACGACGGCCGAGTGGCCCTTCTCGCGGGCGTCGTCGAGCGGCGTGTTCCCGCCGTCCCGCGTCGCCTTCGGGTCCGCGCCGCGATCGAGCAGCATGCGCACGATGTCGAGGTTCCCGTGCGCCGCGGCCTTGTGCAGCGTCGTGTAGTTCGCCTCGCTCCGGATGTTCGGGTCCGCGCCCGCGGCGAGGAGTACGCGGACGACTTCGGCGTGGTCCCCCGAAACCGCGCTATCGACCGCGGTGTTCTGGAAACGGCTCGGCGGCTTCGCGTTCACGTCGGCGCCGTTCGCCAGGAGCACCTTCACCGCCTCGACGTGGCCGAAGAACGCCGCGAGGCCGAGCGGGGAGAAGCCCTCCTCCTTCGTCGCGTCGTCGACGCGGGTCCTCGACTGCCCGAGGATCGTCTTGAGCCGCCGCGCGTTTCCGACGGTCGCGGCCTCGTATAGGTTCAGCGCGTCCTCGGGCGTGCGCTCCAGGAGGATCTTCAGCGCGTCCGTGGCGCCGTAGAACGCGGCCGTGAGGACGAGCGTCCCGTTCGGCGTGCGCGTCCGCAGGATCAGGGGATTGCGGTCCAGGATCGTCCGCACCCCCGTCGCGTCGTTCTTCTGGACCGCCGCCAGGATCGCTTCCTCGTCCGTCATCGTCCATCTCCCCGCGGGAGAGACGGATGCGGCCCCGACGCTATGAACCTTCGTCCGGGCCTACGTCACGACCTGCGTCTCGCCGCACGACGGGCACATGACCTCGATCGGCCTCTTGCTCGTCGTGATGTCGATTGGCTTGCCGCAGCGGCGGCACATCGCGGTCATCGGCGATCCGGGCGCGGCGCGGACGGGCCCCTCCGGAGGCGGGGCGGGCGGACCCCGCGGCCCTCCGAGCATGCCCCCGCCGGCGCGACGCCACATCGCGAGGACCGCGACGAGCAGCAGGAGGACGAGCAGCGAGAGCGCCACGGCGTACGCCGGGACGCCGCCGACATCCGTGGACCAGAACGAGCCGGAGGGTCCGACGTGGACCATCGTGAAGCCGCCGGCTCCCGTGTTGAACTCGTTGACGATGAGCAGGAGGTCCCCCGAGCCGAGGCTCCCCGGCACCGTGAGGAAGAGGTCCGCCTCCCGGTACGTCGTGATGGCGGTCGCGCTGCTGGCGCCGAAGAGGGTCGCTCCGAACCGGAATTGCGACGGCAGGCTCGAGGTCCCCTTCGCCGCGACGCTCACGTGCACGCGGATCGTCTCGCCGGGATTGTAGGCGCTGCGATCCAGGGTGATGCTCATCACGTATCCGCCGGCTTGGGAGATCGTGAGCGCACCCGTGGCGGACCGGCCGTTCCCGGACGCGGTGACGGTGAACGTGTACGCGCGGCTCGCCGGGTTCTTGGTGTCGTACGAGAACCAGGTGTTGTTCGTCGCGCCCGAGGCGACCGTCGTCCCCTCGAAGTCCACGACCGTGTACGTCCACGCGGGATTCGTGATCACTTTCGATCGGAGGCCGAAGTACGCCGTGACGCGTTCCCCGGGGTTGTACTCCGAGCGGTCGAGGGTGAGCGCGACGTAGCCGGCCGCGACCTCCGCGTGCGCGGTCGTCGTCTGCGTTTGCGACGTGTCGTCGGTGACCGTGAGCCAGAACCACAGGGTGCCCTGGTAGGACGTCGGGATCGCGTACGTGTACGAGGCCAGGCCGTTCGAGAGCGTCGCGAGGACCGGCCCGAACACGCCGTCGCGGACGGTCCAGTCGTACGTGTAGTTCGTCGGGCCCGGAGTCCGGTAGACGATCGCCGTCGCGGTCGCGTTGTCGCCGCTCACGTACGAGGTCCGGTCGAGGACGAGCGTGACGCTCAGGGCCGCCGGGACCATCCCGCCGGACGAACGGGCGGTCGGCGCGGCGAGGACCAGTACGGCGGTCAATATCGAGATCGCGATTCCCCAGGCGAAGGCGCGAGGTGCGGGGCTCCTCGCTCGTGCGGCGGACCACATCGACGTCCCATCCCATGTTTCCGCGGAGGCGAGTCCCCGCGGACGGGGCGTCATCATGTCTGACCTACTTAATCGTTTGGTCGGCCCGTTGTCCGACGCGTTCCCGGCCGTCGGGCTCGAGGTTCGGCCTTGTTCAGGGAGTCCCGGGCCGCGCCGGGCTCCCGTCCCGCAGCTGCGCGAACAGGCCCTCCGCCCGCTCCCGCCACGGCGCCGCGTCGGTCGCGCGGCCTTGCGCCTCGTACAGCCGCGCGAGCTCCTCGAACCGCGACGCGAGCGAGTACGGGTTCTCGAGCCGCGCGATCATCTCGACGGACTCCAGGAGGTGCGCCTCCGCCTTCGCCCACTCCTTGCGCTTCGCGAAGACGAGCCCGAGGTTCGCACGGGCGGCCGACATCAGCACCGGATCGCCGATCGTCCGCGCGAGGTCGAGCGCTTGCTCCGCCTTCGCGGCGGCGGCCTCCGTCTGCTCGAGCCGGAGCAGGTTGTCCGCGGCGTTCGCGAGTGCGTACGAGGCGAAGCGCACGTCGCCCGTCCTCATCGCGACGTCGGCGGATCGGTCGAAGGACATCGCGGCGCCGCGGGCGTCCCCCTCCCGGCTCTGCACGATGCCCAGGTTGATTTGGATCGTCGCGTCGTCCCGCGTTCCCCGGCGCACCAGGCCCGCGGCCTCCGTGAGCCGGATGCGGGCGGCGGGCAGGTCGCCCCGCGCGATCAGGGCCGCGCCGAGTTCTGTGAGCGCGCGGACCTTCTCCCGCGAGCCGTCGGGCAGGAGGTCGGCCGCTCCCGCGAGGTGGACGAGCGCCGCCGGCAGATCCCCGAGGCGCCGTTCGACCGCGCCGAGCGACCGCATCGCCTCGCCTTCGAGTTCCCGCAGGCCCATCGCGGACGCGTCGGCCACGGCGCCTTCGAGGGCCGTCCGCGCCTCCGCGTACGCTCCGAGGCGGGTCGCGATGCGCCCGGTCTGGATGCGGGCCCGGAGCCGCGCGTCCGGCGTTCCGCGGACCGCGATCCCCTCTAGGACGCGCCGCGCGTCGTCGAACTTCCCGAGGAACATCTGCGTCTCTGCGAGGATCTCGTCCAGCCGGACGTCCCGCGGCACCCGCAAGAGGGCCGATTCCAGGTCGCCCGAGCGGGCGCTCTCCGCGAACGCCCGACCGACCTCTGCTAGGCGGGCCGCGGCGCCGTCCAGGTCGCCCGCCTCGATCCGGTGAAACGCCTCCTCGAGGCCGTCGTCCCGCGACGCCCAATACGCCGCGGCGCGGGCGTGGGCGCCCTGCCGGCTCTCGGCCGTCATGCGCCGCAGGAAGAACTCCTTCACGAGATCGTGCAGCTGGTATCCGTCGTCGCGGTGATGGAGGAGGGCGCGGCGGGCGAGCCGGCGCAGCTGCGCGACGGTCGCGCCGAGCGCCTCCGGGGACCGCGTCGGGCGCCGGAGGATCGCGAACGTGCGCAAGATCGCCTCGGAGGCGTCGTCGAGGCCTTCGAGGACCGTCTCAAGCACATAGCGGTCCGTCTCGAGGGCGCCCACATCGAGTCCGCTCGCCGCGAACAGCTCGAGGGCGAGCGGATGTCCGCGGGTCGCCGCGATCACGCGATCGACGTCCCCGCGCTCCATCGTCGTGCCCCGGGATGCGAGCAGCTCCGCGGCCGCGGGCTCGTCGAGTCCCTCGAGTCGGATCTCGAGGACCTCGCCCCGCACGACGTCGGGCCGCTCGTAGAACGCGGGCTGCGTTCGGCTGAGGACGAGGACCTTCGCATTCGGAGGGCGCTCGAACAGGGATTGGAGGAGGCCGTCCGCGGCGGCCGACGCGTGCACGTCATCGAAGGCGACGACGGTGCCCGCGAGGTCCTCTCGGAGGATCGCGACCGCCTCCGTCGGATCGTACGCGGGACGGACGATCGCCGCCTTCAGACGACGCCGGCCCTGGCGCGCGAGGAAGTCCGCGAGGGACGACAGGATGCCGTGCGCGTCGTCGTGCCCGTACACCCGCCGGAGATATGTCGGCCGAGCTTCGGGCGCGAGGACGTTCGCGACGAGCGCCGACTTGCCGATGCCCGCCACGCCGATCACGACCGCGACCGGCGCCGACCCGGACGCAAGCCAGTCCGCAAGGATCCGCCGTTCGGCGGCCCGGCCGAAGAACGTGCGGCTCGGCGGGGCCTCGGCCTTCGGCTCGGGATGGGGGAAGTCCACGACCTCGGCCGATAGGATCCGCTGGACCGCCTCCGATTCCCGCAGGCCGGCGCGGCGGAGCGCCTCGATCGCCTCGTGCCCTGCCACCTCCCGCCGTCCCTCGGGCGTCAGCAGGACGACCGCGCGGGCCTTCGCGTGCTCCCGCATGCGCCGGGCGATCTCCTGTCCTGCCGGCGTGAGGTCGTACACCTTGCGGCGGGAGCGGGCGTTCGCCACGTGCGCCATCCGCTCCGCGACCTTGCCCGTCGTCTTGAGGCGCTTCAGCTCCAAGGCGACGTGCGCGCGGCTGATTGATAGCGCGGCCGCGATCCCGTCCTGTGTCATCTCGATGGGACACTCGTACGCGTCCGCGTGCCGAAGGAATCCGGAGAGGTGGACGAGCACTCTCTCTCCGACAGTAACTCCCGGCACTCCCTCCGCCCCTCCATCGCGGGTATCGCGCGGGCGTTACTTAATCGTGCGGGCGCGGCCTCGCGTCCGTCGGCGGCCGAACGCGCACATCGTGCGCAGCGGGCATTCGTCGCATCGCGGCTTCGGGCGGCACAGCGCCTTCGCGTGGGCGACGAGGAGCGCGTGGTACTCCCGGTACCTCGCGAGGTCCCTGGGAAGATGCGCTTCGAACTGCCGCTGGATCGTCTCGTACGCCTCCGTGTCGAACCAACCGATCCGCCGTCCGATCCGCACCGTGTACGCGTCGACGACGAAGACCGGATGGCCGCCCGCGTACAGGAGGATCGAGTCCGCGGTCTCCGGTCCGACGCCCTCCTCGGCGAGGAGGTCCGCGCGGATCTCGTCCAGCGGGCGGTCGAAGTACGTCGCGAGGTCGCCGCCGGAGCGCTCGAGGAGATGACGGCAGAACGCTCTCAGCCTCGCCGGCTTCGTGCGGTAGAGTCCAGCGACACGCACGTGATTTCGGAGCATTGGGATCGGCGCGGCCGCGATTGTCGCCGGATCGAAGAGGCCCGCCGCCTTGAGGTTCCGGATTGCCGCCTCGACGTTCCTCCATGCGGTCTGCTGCATTAGGAGCGCGCCGACGATCACCTCGAACGGCGTGTCGGCGGGCCACCAACCCTGCGGTCCGTACGCATCGAGGAGGCGTTCGTACACGGCGCGCATCCGGTCCATTGGGCTCCGGATGGCGGCGCGGGCCATCAGCGTTTCCGGATTCGCCGCGGGTTTAATCTGCGGCGAGCGATTGCGGCGCGTGCTCCCCCTCGTGACGCCCGCGGAGGGCCCGGACGAGATGCTCTTCCACCTCCTGAACCTCGCCGGTTCCAATCCGATTTTGGACGCGTTCATGATTGCCGTGACGACCCTCGGCGCGGCGTATCTCCTCGCCATCGTCGCCGTCCCCCTCTGGTGGCGGGGCCGCCGCGAGGCCGCGTTCGACCTCCTGATCCTATTGGGCATCACGGTCGTGGTCACGGAGGCGATCAAGTTCGCGGTGGGGCGTCCGCGACCCTGCGATGTCCTCACGTCCGTCCGGAACCTCGCGGGCTACGGCTGCGACGTGGAGTTCGATCCCTCCTTCCCGAGCGGCCACGCCTCCCGCGCCTTCGCCTTCGCGACGTTCCTCGCATTCCGGTATCGCGGGCGCGTTGGGGCCGCGGCGTTCGCCTTCGCGTTCCTCGTCGGCCTGAGCCGGATCTACCTCGGCGTCCACTGGCCGTCCGACGTCCTCGCGGGCGCGCTCCTCGGCGTGGCCCTCGCCTTGGCCGTCGAGCGGATGAGCCTTCGCTCGGACGGCTATCGTCGTCTGCGCTCGTGGGTCCTATCGAAAATCCCGCACCGGCGACCCGCGATTCGCTAGGCCTCTCCGAGAAATCCTCGGGCCTTGGCGACCGCCTCGTCGATCGCCTTCGCGTGCGCGGCGGTTCGCTTCTCCGCGAGCGCGACGAGGAACATCTTCCCCGTCACCTCTCGGACCGTGAGCACGCCGCCCTCCGACTCGACCGTGACGTTGTTCGGCGCGTCCGACTTCATCGTCGAGTAGATCACCTCGAGCGCGCCGAGCAGGGTCGCCGCCATCGTCGCGAAGTTGTCGACCTGGACGTCCTCGGGCATCGACCACGCGACCGGCACCCCCGAGCGGGAGACGATCGCGGACACGCGGGCGCCCGCGCGGCCGTTGAAGTCCTGGAGCAGCTTCCGCAACGCTTCCACCGCAACGGGCACGGAGAGTTCCCTTCGAATGTCGGGCCGATGCGCCCTTCCTTATTTAGTTATTGTTCTGTGGAGATTCGGGACGTCGCCGAGGGCGCCGCGGCCGTCGTTGGGGTCTGCGAACAAATGCCAATTAGCGGAAGGGCGAAGGGGAGCCCGAGGGAGTGAGTGCGAGCACTCTTGCTAGTCGCCAGCGGCTTCGTCCTCGTGCGAAGACAGAAAGAGCGGTATAGTCGCATCGGCCCGAGCGATTCCGCGTCTCGTCAGCGGTGGTAGAGCACGCTGTAGAAGCGGTTCTCTTTCGAGGTCCGCTCCAGGCGACCGAAGATCGCGAGTTGGTACCCGCACTTCTTGCACTTGTTGTCCTTGTCGAGGTACCAGCCCGTGATGTCGAACCCGTACCGCTTGATCGCGA
>DASPXQ010000120.1:0-15111 GCA_035637195.1 Thermoplasmata archaeon
CTCCTCCCGGAATCGCTCGTGGAAGACGCAGAAGTTGCACACCGCGATGTTGTGGACGTTCTCGTTGTACTCGCTCGTCACCGCGCGATCCGCGGGGCTCATCCGGCCGACCGCGAAGCGCGTGCGGAAGATCGTCGGGACGTAGCAGCACTGCCGCATCGCGTAGAGGTAGCCGACGACGTCCCCGTCGACGTCCGTGACGGCCATGTCCGTGAGCGGTGTGACCTCGCCTTCGATGCTGAAGGCCGTGCGGCCCTCGCGGACCGCGACGTTGAACGACGTCCACCCGAGGTACGCCTCCTTGCCCATCCGGCTCGCGAGGTTGTCCCCGACCCGCTGCCAGAACTCGACCACTCCGTCGGCGCCCGCCTTCTCGATCATGTCCTCGATGAGGGACGCGAGGGCGACGTCGATCATGCGGGAACTCCGTTCATGGGATCACACGAACGAGCTGAGGACCTGTTTCAGGTAGGCGCGCCATTCCTTCTCCGCCTTCACCGCGACGGTGTCGCCGCGCAGGTCTCGCAACTTCTCGACCAGAATCGTCACGAAACGGTCCCAGTGCCCGGCGGTCATGTAGGGCGCGGTCGTGCCGACCTCGTTGTACGCCATCGGGACGATTTCCTGGAGCGGACCGGGACCTACGAGGGCTCCGAGCCGGGACTGGAGGAACTGCGCGATCTCCTTGTTCTTCTTGAACTCCTTCGTCTCGCCGAATTTCTCGACGAACAGGATTCGGGTGAGTCGCTTCAGCTCGCCCGCGACCGCCTCGTCGTACGTCGCGAGGACCTCGGGCGTGATCGGCTTCGATTCGAACAGGTGTCGCACCACGATCGACGTCTTCACGACGTTCGCGAGGACGCCCTGCATCTTCGTGATCTCCACGGGCTTCGTCGTCAAGAAGACGAGGAACGCCCGGTCGCCGACGCCCGAGATGATGATCGTCCCCGCCTCGAACTGCTGGACGGACATCATCATGTTCTGGCCGCCGAGCTGGTTGCAGATGTGGGCGAGGTTCCCCTTCAGGAGATTCAGGAGCCGGTATTGTCGCGGGTCGAGCCGGTTCGGGATCGAGGACGAGAAGATCCGGCCGTCGACGCCGAGGAACATCGCGATATTGAGGTCGTTCTCCTCGCGCGCCCGCTTGAGTTCCGTCTCCAGGAGGTGCTTGAGGTGGCCGACCGTCTCGGCCCCCATCGTCTTGTCGACCGTGCCGGCGTAGGGCATCTAGCCGCCCCGCTTGAGCCCGTACGAGTTGAACAAGATCTGCAGGGCTTCCTCGGGGGAGTAGTCGTAGTCCCAGCTCCGCTGCATCTTCTTGATCCGTTCGACGACGCGCGGGGGCGCCTTCATCGCCTCCGCGGTCTTGATCGCCTCGTCGAAGGTCTTCGCGTGGCTCCGCGTCTGCTCCTCGGGGATCGGAGTCGGGCTGGCGCGGACGACGATGCCGACCCCGCGGGCGAAGAGATACGGATAGACGCCTTCGCCGTGGTGGGAGCCCCGCATCTTGAGGAGCTTCAGCGTGCGGTTGAACGCCCCGCCGACCGGATAGTACTCGAGGTGGATCGCCCCGTCGGACAGGTAGATGGGCAGCAGGACATCCTCCCCGATCGTCTCGCCGGGCTTCGCGTGCTCCTCGACGGTGCACAGCACGACGCCGAGCTCCTTGAGCGTGTAGAAGAGCTTCCCGATCAGCTCGCGCTGCTCGAGCTTCTCCGCCGTCGCCCAGATGACCGGCGTCATCGGGTCGATCACGACGCGCGTGGCGATGTTGTAGTCCGCGCGAGCCTTCACGAGCTGTGGCAGCTGCTCCTCGATCATCTTCTTGAAATTGCGGCCTTTGAGGTGGATGAAGAACAGCGATTTCTCGTAGTACTTGCGCATGTCGAAGCCCATCAGGTCCGCCTCGCGCATGATCTGCTCCGGCGGCTCCTCGAGGGTCACGTACAGGGCCTGCTCGCCCTGCTCGATGCCTTCCATGAGGAACTGGATCGCGAACGTGGACTTGCCCGTCCCGCTCGACCCCAAGATGACGACCGTCGACTTGGGCCAGAATCCGCCTTCGATCAAATCGTCGAGTCCCGGGATCCCGCTCGGCACTTTCTGTACGTCGGCCATGGTGGTCTCCCCCTCGAGGCTCTCCTCCGGGGGAGGCGAGGCCTCGCTGGGTGGAATGCGCGATTCGATGCCTGCGGCCTTTTAAGTGAATTCCGACTCCGAAATCGACCCTGATAACAAACGGGTCAGAGCTTCTCGCGGACCGCGTCCAGTTTCTCGGCGAGGTCCTGGCTTCGCGCGGCGACCGCGACTTCGCCGCGGGTCTTCTCGATGAGGCTCCGCGCGACGTCCTGTTTCCGCTTCAGGGCGACCAGCGCGGTCGGGTAGTCGAACCGCATCAGTGCGTCGAGGATCCGCTCCATCATCTCCAAGAACGAGGACGCGAGCTTGACGTCGCCGCGGCGAAGGTGCTCGAGCGCGAACCGCCGCAGCTCGCCGACGACGTCGCCGAGGCCGAGGAGGTACGCGGTGTCCGTCACGCCGAGCTCCTTGGGGCTCGGCAACGGCTCCGCATCCAGGATCGAGTGGACGAGGAACGCCTCGCACGCCTCCTGCATCGCGTTCTCGACGATGCCGGTGTGGTAGAGGTCCGGATGGTCTTGGAGGAGGCTCCTGAGCTTGAGGACCTCCTCTCGGGCCTCCTGGAGGACCCCCGCGACATCGTGGCCGCGATGCATCCCCTGGATGACGCTACCGCTGAGTCGCGCGATCGTGCGGGATGATTTGATCGTGAGTTCACGGACCTCGTCCTTCTCGTCGAGGCGGGACTCGATGTGCGAGATCACGTCGTCGAGGTTCTTCACGCCGCGCGCATGGCCCATCCCGTTATTTGAGCGTTGGCCCGGGGAAGCAGGGCGCCGAGTCATCCGCGGATCTTCTGCATCCGCTCGGCCTTCCGTCTCACGATATCAGGCTTTCCGATATCCCGGCGCGCGTAGAAGTTCCCTGCGACGAACGCGAGCGCCTCCTCGGAAATCGATTCGGCCGCGCCGAGGTCCGACGCAATGCCGACGACCGCGAGGGCCCGGGACGTCGTCGTGTACAGGTGACCACCCCGTTCGTCGACGCTCGCGTAGTAGAGCTTGGCCCCGGTGCGGCGGATGCTCTCCTCGTCGACCTTGAGCTGCTCGCCGGCCTTCGGATGGGAGCCGTAGCCCATCGGCACGACGTACTTGCACACGGTCGCCTTGCGGGAGAACTTCACGCTCGACGGAAGGTTGCCGCCCGTGAGGCGCACGCAGACATCGAGGAAGTCGCCCTCGAGGATCGGGAGGACGTTCATCGATTCGGGATCGGCGAAGCGCACGTTGTACTCGAGGAGCTTTGGCCCGTCGCGTGTGGCCATGAAGCCGCCGTAGAGAATTCCTTTGAACGGCGTGTCGCGGGCGAACATCGCATCGACGGTCTTCGTCATCGTCTCCAGCGCCCGCTCGTACTCATCTCTCGTGACGAACGGGAGCAGGTGGTCCGCATCGCTGTACGAGCCCATCCCGCCCGTGTTCGGGCCCTTGTCCCCTTCGTACGCGCGCTTGTGATCCTGCGCGAGCGGCATCGGGACCAGCGAGCGGCCGTCGCAGAACGCCTGGAGGGAGAACTCCTCGCCGACGAGTCGCTCCTCGACGAGGAACCGCGCGGTCCCCCCAATGTTCTTCTCGAGGATCTCCCGACCGTATGCGAGGGCCTCGGGTTTCGTGGAGAAGTGTTCGCCCCAGACCCGCACGCCCTTGCCCCCCGTGAGGCCGAGCGGCTTGATCACGAACTCGAAATCGGAGTCGTTCACGAACTCCTCGAAGCCGGCGAGATTGTCGAACGCCCAGAACCGCGGGGACCCGGCGATCCGGTGCTCTCGCATCAAGGTCCGCGTGAATTCCTTGTTGGTCTCAAGCCGAGCCGCTTCCCGCGACGGGCCGACCGTCGGAATCGCGGCGGCCTCGAGGGCATCCGTGATGCCCCTCTCGAGCGGCGCCTCCGGTCCGATCACCGCGAGTTCGATCCTGTGGCCTTTCGCCCAGGAGACGATGCGCTCGACGTCGGTCACATCGCCGAGGAGGATTTTCTTCGAGCGACGACGGATGGCCGGATTCTGATTCGCCATCGCCGCGTAGATCTCCGCCTGACTTCGGTGGAGCGCTTCGACGATGGCGTGCTCGCGACCTCCACCCCCGACCACCAGGACCTTCATGGTTGCAATGCGGAGAAAGTGGCGGCCGGGATTTCTACTTTCCCGCATCGGCGCCGAACATCCGGATCAGTTCTGCGTCTGCATGAGCTTGAAGATGCCATCACGGTGCGGCGGGGCCAGCGGCTTTCGAGGCGAGCTCGGCCGCGGAGACCGTGTTCGAGAGGAGCATCGCAATCGTCATCGGACCGACGCCTCCGGGGACCGGAGAGATGGCCTTCGCCTTCTGCTTCACTGCATCGAAGTCGACGTCGCCGACCGTGCGGTAACCGCCCTTCGCCGTCGGATCGGGGACGCGGTTGATGCCCACGTCGATGACCACGGCACCTTCGCGGACCATGTCCGCCTTGACGAAACGGGGCGAGCCCATCGCCGCTGCAAGGATGTCGGCCCGGCGTGTGTGCGCCGCGATGTCCTTCGTCGCGGTATGGACGAGCGTCACCGTCGCGTTGGCGCCGGGCGCCTTCTGCATCAAGAGCGCGGCGAGCGGTTTCCCGACGATGTTGCTCCGGCCCAGGATGACGACGTCCTTGCCCCTGGGATCGTTCCCGCTCCGCATCAACAGTTCGACTACGCCCGACGGCGTCGCAGGCGCGAACCGCGGACGGCCGATCAGGACGAGTCCGACGTTCACCGGATGGAAGCAGTCCACGTCCTTCAGCGGACTGACCGCCGCGACGGCCGCCTCGACGCGGATCTGCGCCGGGAGCGGCTGCTGGACGAGAATCCCATGAACCTTCGGGTCGGAGTTGAGGCGGCCGACCTCCTGCAGGAGCCGCGCCTCGGAGACGTCCTCGGGCAACTGGATGGTCCAGTGGGCCATCCCCATCTCTTCGGAGGCTTTGCTCTTCATCTTGACGTACAGTTGTGACGCGGCGTTCTCGCCGACGAGGACCGCCGCGAGACCGGGCACATTCCCGGCGTCGGCCAGCTTCGCGAGGCGCGCCTTGAGGCCGGTACGGATCTCACCGGCGATCTTCTTCCCATCGATGATCTCGGCCACCACGTCGACACCGCCCGTCGGAATCCGCCTGCCGGTTAAAGTCTTTCAGCGTCGCGGACCGCGGTGCCGACCGTTGCCCGTGGCGCTACAGAATCGTACCTCCGGAAGCGTCAGACAACGACCCCGCCATTCTCACGGACGAAAACACTTAAGACCGGTCGCGGCCATGGGGACCGCGGATGCACTCCAACGACTGGTCTCGACTCCTGACGGAACGTCAGCGCGAGGTCCTCTCCATCGTCGTGGAGAACAAGGTCTACCGCAATCGCGACTCGAAGATCCCGGAGTTGGCCGCCCAGATGGGGATCGCTCCGGCCGCGGTTGCGAAGCATCTCCTCGAGATCGAGAAGACCGCCCTCCTGAACGTGGTCGTGAGCCCGTCGGAGCAGGGCAAGCGGGTCTACGAGCGGCTCGAGCTGGAGCCGCGGCCCGAGAACAAGCAGACGGCCGAAGCCCTGGACCGCCAGACGATCACGATCCTCCGGTTCCTCCGGGACCACCCGGATGCGAGCTCCAACGAGATCGCGGAGGAACTCGGCCTCTCCGACTACACGACGGGGAACAGCCTCCGCGTCCTAATCGCGATTCAGCTCGTCACGAAACAGCGAGGAGCCGCGGTGCGACGCGGTGTCCCTCCATACGTCTTCCGGCCGACTCCGCACGGGCGGGACCTGATCGACCGAATGCCCCTTGGAGCGGTGTCGGAAGGCAAAAGTAGCGTGGACGGTCTCCTGGGCACCGCGTGATCGACGCGGTCGTCGTGGGCGCGGGACCCGCCGGCGGAATGGCGGCGCGCCAGCTCGCCGCGGCCGGCTACGAGACGGTCATCCTCGAGAAGCGAAAGGTCGTCGGCGAGCCGGTGCAGTGCGCCGAAGGCGTGAGCGAGTTCGGCCTCCTATCGAACGGCCTCTCGCCTCACGATGAGTGGATCGCACAACGCGTGGCGGGGGCGAAGTGCGTCGCGCCAAACGGGAAATGGTTCTACATCACTCGCCTCCCCGGGTATGCGATCGACCGCGCCGCGTTCGACCGGTGGATTGTCCAGGGCGCGGTGGACGATGGAGCCGATCTGCGGAACGCGACGAGGGTCACGCGACTTGCGGGCCATGACGGCGGGTGGCGGATCGAGACGAACGGCGAGACGATCGATGCACGCGCGGTCATCGGGGCCGACGGCCCCGCGAGCCTCGTCGCCCGGGACGCGGGCCTGGTCCGGAGTCTCGAGAAGATCCTCGCGTACGAGTATCGGTTCCGAAACGAGGACGTCGCCGCACGGGACCCGGAATATTTTCTCCTGTTCCTGGGGGAGCAGTACAAGGGCGGATACGCCTGGATCTTCCCGAAGGGCGACGCCGTCAACGTGGGCGCGGGCGGACCGATCGACGCGCACGCGGCGACGGTCGCGTTCTGCCGCCAGCACGGAATCGATGTCGATCGGAGGACGCAGACGATCGCCGGCACGATTCCGTATCGCTACGACCTCACATCGCTCGCGGCCCCGGGACTTGCGGTCGTCGGGGACGCCGCCGGGATCACGAATCCGATGAACGGCGCGGGAATCCACCCGGGGCTCTTCAGCGGGCGCTTGGCGGGCGAGTTCGCCGTCGCGTCCCTAGAGAAGGAGGATCCCGCCGCGATGTTGGAGTACGACCGCGTGGTCCGATCCTCTCCGTTCCTCGATCCGGTCCTATGGTGGATGATCGATCGGGCGCGTCGGTGGACCGACCGATTGATGAATGCCGTCGTCGCGGAGCTCGAGGGGATCGATTGGCGTGCGCTCACATACAAACGAATGCTCGGGACGGGCGTGCGAAGACCCTCGCTCATCTTGCACGCGCGCGAGTTCTACCGCATGGTCCGCACGCTCGAGTTATGCGACCGCTACGGATGGTGAATCGCATCCCGATTACGGCGGGACCGAAGGCTACATGAAATCTGGCGACTTCCCACGGATGATGCCGGTCGACGCGGGATCGCGCGCGATGCGCGCGGGCAGCCAACTGGAGAAGGTGCTCGCGTCGGGAGGCTTCGCCGTCACCGCGGAGATCCACCCGCCGGCGTCCGCAGATCCTTCGAGCATCGAACGGCAGGCCGCGATGTACCGGGGCCTCGTCGATGCGTGCAACGTGACGGATGGCCAGCGCGCCCTCGTTCGGATCTCCTCCCTCGCTGCCGCGACGCTCGTCCTCCAATCGGGCATCGAGCCGATCATGCAGATGGTCCTCCGGGACCGCAACCGCATTGGAATTCAGGCAGACCTCCTCGGCGCGTCCGCGCTCGGCATACGCAACGTGCTCTGCCTCTGGGGCGACCCTCCGACCGCGGGCAACGAGAAGGACGCCAAGCCGGTGTATGACCTGACCACAGAGGAGATGATCGCGACGTTCCGGGTGCTCCGGGACGCGGGCACGTTGCGGGGGGGCGATGCGGTCCAAGTCCCGCCGAAGGTCTTCATCGGGGCCGCCGCCGATCCGTTCCGCGGCTCCAAAGAGGAATCGTTCGCGAAGCTTCGTGCGAAGGTCACCGCCGGAGCCGACTTCGTGCAAACGCAGGGTGTCTACGACGTCGACCGGTTCGAGGACTGGATGCGGCTCGTTCGCAAAGAGTGGCTGCATGAGAAAGTCTACATCCTCGCGGGCGTCATCCCGCTCAAGTCCCCCAAGATGGCGCGGTTCATGGCCGAGAAGCTCGGGGCCGTGATCCCGAAACAAATCATGGACCGCATGGAGAGGGCCCCCAATCCGAAGGCAGAAGGGCTGAGCATCGCCATGAGGACCGTCAAAGCGCTGAAGCGAATCGACGGAGTCAGCGGGGTCCATATCATGCCGGTGGGATGGGAGGACATCGTGCCGCAACTCGTGAAGGAAGCAGGACTCTTTCCACGGCCCGAGCCTGCCGCGGCCCTCGTCTGAGTGAGCGGCCACCCTCGACGCGCTCCGAAGGTTTAATTCGGCCCTCCCCATTGCGACTCGGTAATAAGGATGGTTTCCGCCCGCCGGGCCCTCCTCAGCGTGTCCGAAAAGGAGGGTCTCATCGAGTTCGCGCGGGGGTTGCGGGACCTCGGGTTCGAGTTCATCGCGACGGAGGGCACGACCAAGGCCCTGAAGGAGGCGGGCATCGCCGCCGTGACGGTCGCGGAATACACGGGGCTGCGCCAAGGCCTCGGCGGCCGTGTGAAGACCTTGCATCCTCGGATCTTCGCCGGCATCCTCGCACCGCGCGGGGACGAGCCGGATCTCGCGGACCTCGGCGCCGTGGCGATCGACCTCGTCGTTGCGAACCTCTATCCGTTCGAGGCGACCGTCGCGAAGCCTCGTGTCGACCTGGCGGAGGCCATCGAGAACATCGACATCGGCGGCGTGACGCTGATCCGCGCGGCGGCGAAGAACGCCGCTCGGGTCGCCGTCGTCGTGCGCCCCGCTCGGTATCCGCAGGTGCTCCGCGCACTCCAGGAACAAGAGGCCGTGCCCCCGCGGCTCCGCGACGAGCTCGCCTTGGAGGCGTTCGAGTACACGTCGCGATACGACGCCGCGATCTTCAACTACCTCGCGAAACGGCAAGGCCAGGTCCTCCCGCCGGCCCTCCGCCTGGCGTACGACAAGATCGCGGACCTCCGGTACGGCGAGAATCCGTACCAGAAGGCGGCGCTGTATCGGGAGTCGTTCCCCTACGCCGCGACCGCGACGGCAGAAAGGCTCCAGGGCAAGGAGCTCTCCTACAACAACCTCATCGACCTCGACGCCGCGCTCCGGATCGTCACAGAATTCGATCGGCCGGCGGCCGTCGTGATCAAGCACACGAACCCGGCCGGCGTCGCCGTTTCCTCGGACCTCGAGCGGGCGTATGCGGCGGCGCACGCGTGCGATCCCATCTCCGCGTACGGAGGTGTCGTGGGGCTGAACCGGACCGTCGACGTCCCGACCGCCAAGGCGATGCGCGGAGACGTCCTCGACGCCGTCATCGCGCCCGGGTACGAACCGCAGGCGCTACCGATCCTCCGACAGAAGAAGAAGGGAGACTTCCTGATCCTGCGGACGCATGGAGAGCTCCGAAGGGAGCACGGCATCGACATGGTCCGAGTCCTCGGGGGCGTCCTCCTCCAGACGACGGACTTCCCGGAGCCGAGGCCGGAGGCATTCAAGGTGGTCACGAAGACCTCTCCGACCGCGGACCAGATGAGGGACATCTTGTTCGGGATCACGGTGAGCCGCTACGTCAAGTCGAACTCGATCGTCCTCGTGAAAGGCGACCGCACGGTCGCCATCGGAGCGGGACAGATGAGCCGCGTAGACGCGTGCATGATCGCGCGGATCAAGGCGGGGGACGCCGCCCGAGGGAGCGTCGCCGTGAGCGATGCGTACTTCCCCTTCCGGGATGGCCTCGACGAGCTCGCGAAAGGGGCCGTCGCGACCGTCGCGCAGCCGGGCGGCTCGATCCGCGATGCCGAGGTGATCGCCGCGGCGGAGGAACACGGGATCGCCATGGTCTTCACCGGCATCCGGCTGTTCAAGCACTGAGGGTTCGATGCCGAACGTCCGAGTCGGCGTCCTCGCATCGGGGCGGGGCACGGATTTCCAGAGCCTCGTCGACGCGCGCGACCGGAAGGAGCTGTCCGCCGACATCGCGATCGTGATCTGCAATGTGCCGGGCGCGCCCGTCCTGGAGCGTGCGAAGGAGGCGGGCATCCGCACGGCCGTCGTCGATCACCGTCCCTACGGCAAAGACCGGGAGGCGTTCGAACGCGCAGTCGTGAAGCTCCTCCGGGAGGACCGCGTCGATCTGGTCGTCTTCGCGGGCTTCATGCGACTCGTTTCCCCCTATTTCCTCCGCGAGTTCCCGATGCGCGTGATGAACATCCACCCGTCCCTCCTGCCCGCGTTCCCGGGTGCCCACCCCCATCGCGACGCGCTCGCGGCGGGCGTGAAGGTGTCTGGCTGCACGATTCATTTCGTCGACACCTCGGTAGACGGCGGCCCGATCATCCTGCAGAAGGCCGTGCCCGTCATGGAAGACGACACGGAGGAGACGTTGGCGGCGAGGATCCTCGAGCAGGAACACATCTTCCTGCCGCTCGCCGTCCGCCTCTTCGCCGAAGGCCGTTTGAAAGTCGAAGGCCGGCGGGTTCGGATCCGCACGGCCGGGCTGCGACTGCCACCGATGGCCTAGCACGAAGGTTGCGTCGCCTGCCGAATACAGAAAATAAAGGGCCGTCCAGGAATCCTGAACGGCCTCGTTGTGGAGGGATGCTTGTCTAAGCAATCCCGAAACAACGGGATTCTATAAAACGCTTTTCGACCGTCGCAAGTGGATGGCCGCGCAAGGGACGTGGTACGCACACTCGCACGACGATGAACGTCCGAAAAAAAGGGCGGGGCCGTCCCCGTTTTTCATGGAGAATCGAGGGAACGACCCGTTTTGGAGGGATGCTTGTATGAATGCCACATCGCGCAGGTATTTCAAGCTGTGGCCAAACATGTTCGGACGTGGCTCGGAGCGACGCGTCGCACGCTTGAAACGCCGCCCGTCGCGCGTCCCCGCGGCGTCGCCGACGAACCGAACCGGGGTCCGCAAGGCTTATGCACGCCGCCTTCCTTCGACGACGCGTATTCGGATGAAGGGCGTCGGGAAGTTCGGCGAGGTCATGGCGGGCGAGAAGGGGAAGGTCAGCTACGACGACGTCGCGGCTCGTCTCATGAAGATCATCCATTCGGGAAGCCAGCGGAAGGCGATCACCGACTTCGTCTGCCGTGAGCTCCGCAAGATCCCTCACTACACCTGGGTCGGATTCTACGTCGTCGACGGTTCCGAGCTGGTGCTCGCGTCGTGGTCCGGGCCGAGCGCGACCCTGCACATCCGGATCCCGATCGGCCAGGGCCTATGCGGAGCGGCGGTGTCGGAGAAGAAGACGGTCGTCGTCCAGGATGTGACGAGCGACCCGAGGTACCTTCAGTGTTTCATCAACACGCGCGCCGAGATCGTCGTCCCGATTCTGAAAGGGGACGCCCCGATCGCCGAGATCGACATCGACTCGGACCAGCAGGATGCGTTCACGGACACGGACCGGGAATTCGTGGAGTGGGCGGCGGAGGAACTTCGGACGATCCTGTAGCTCGACCCGGTGTGACGAACGCAATCAGAGCCGGAACTCGCCCCACACGCGCAGGAACGTGTCGATTTGATCCGGCGTCGCAAGCTCGTATGTTGCCATGAGCCGCGCGACGGCCTTGGGATTGGTGACCTGGTATCCCCGTTCCTCCGGAGCCGCGCGATCGATGAGGCCCGCCACCTGCATCTTCTTGAGGTGATGCGACAGCGTGGACGGCGACACAGGAACCTGCTCCAAGATCTCCTTGTGGGTCCCGGCCTCGTGCTCCATCAAGTACGCGATCACGCGGAACGGGACCCGCTGGCGGAGGAACGCGAGGACCTGCTTCTCCCCGTCCGTGAGCGCGGGCCGCGCATCCGGCTGCCCGGGCTGGGAGCGCGGGTAGAACCGCTTGTACTCCCCGTCCATCACCGAGGTGATGAGTTCGTGCTTCTCCAGGAATCGAAGGTGGTAGTCGACGAGCGTGATCGACAGGTCGAGCGCGCGGGACACTTCGCGCAGGTGGAAACCCGGGTTCTTCCGGACGAACTCGTACAGGTCCCTCCGGGTCTTGACCGCCAGGATCTCCTCGTCCATCGAGGCCAAGCGGCGCTCACCGCCGCAACGTGAACCCGTAGAACAAACCGAGGATCACGAGGTCGAGCGCGCCGGAGAGCAGGAAAAACTGCCCAAGGCTGAGCGGCTGCACGAAGAGGGCAATCGTCAGGACCAACCCTTTCACGAAGAAGACCCCGAACGCTGCTGCCAAGAACACGAGGTGCGCGTCTCGCGACCGCCGGAACGCGAGTACTGAGATTACGGTCAGGGCGAGCGCGAAGACCGACACGGCCGCGAGGAACACGTTCTCGATGGCCACCATTCGACCGCCGGATGGCGTAAGGAACCGGAATGTTAAGGCTTCCGGCCCCAAGGTTCCGTAACAAGTCGGGTGATGAACATCCGCGCCAAGCGGAATGCCATACCGCACGCCGCCTCGATCCGGATTTTCACATTCGGGCATCTCTCCCCGATGCCTTGACCCCTTCCTCCCCCCTAATATAAGGACGTGGTCGCCCACCGGGCGCTCGTCTTTCCCGTCGCGTGGGAGGACCCCCGTCTCGGTTGGCTCCTCGCCGAGTTCCGCCTCCTCGTGAACGAATCAATCCGGATCGCCCTGCAGGCGGACATCCGATCTCGCGCTCGACTCACCCGTGCAGCGTACGGGGACCTGAGCGAGCGACACGCGGTGTACAAGCAATACATCCCATCCGCCTTCGAAGTCGCCTTGGCCGTCCTGAAGGTGCATCGACGCCGGGTGAGGAAAGGGAATCGATCCTCCGTGCCATTCATCCGCCGCCTCTTGCTGAAGGCGGAGAACCAATCGTATTGGCTAGATCGGGAAACGGGTCGCCTCCGCATCCCGATCCGGGGGACGGAAGGCGTTCAGCTCCACCTGCCTCTTTCCCAATGGCACCGCTCGATCCTCGGTGACCCGTCGTGGGGGCTCGGATCCCTCACCGTTGTCCCGGGGAAGATCATCATCGTCCTGCGGAAGGAGCCGCCGAAGCCGTACGAGCCCGAAGCCGCAATCGCCCTGGATACGAACGAAGATTCCATCGACGGGGTCAGTGCGTCGGGCGATGCGGCCAGTCTCCTCTGCGTGCCGTTCGACGGCGTCCGGCGCATCCAGGAGGTCCACTTCCGACGCCGACGGAAGCTCGCGCAGAAGAAGGCCCACGACCGGAGGGTCGCCCAACGGCTCCTCAATCGCGAAGGGCGAAGGGAACGGCATCGGGTCTGCCAGAGGCTCCACCGAGTCTCGAAGGGCCTCGTGCGGCTCGCTAAACATAGTAAGGCTGCGATCGTCCTCGAGGACCTCACTCTCCATGGCGCCGGCGGCAGGTCAAGGAAGATGAACCGCCGCCTCTCGTCATGGCCTCGTTCCGAACTCCACCGCCAGATCGAGTACAAAGCCGCCCTCGCGGGCGTGCCGATCATCAAGGTCAACCCTGCTTGGACGAGTAAGACCTGCCCAGTGTGTGGCGCCCGGCGCCGAGATAGGGTGGGCCAGGAGTTCGTCTGCGAGATGTGCGACTGGGAGATGGATCGGCAGATCAACGCAGGCATGAACATCCTGAAGACCGCCATCGCCTCGAACGAGGCCTTGGCAAGGGCTGTACGGTTCCAGCCCGGTGCCCTCCGCGATGACGTCGTGAGTCCCCTCTACGACCTCCTCCGAGAAGGGGGAGGCGCACGGGAGGAGCCGAGCGGAGCGGAGTCGCAGATCGAGTGATTACATCACCCGATTTGTGACAGAACCCGGCCCTAATCTTCGCGCTTCTTCCGGCGGCGCTTCGCGAAGACGATCGTCAGCGCAACAAGCGCCGCCACCGCTGCGAGGGTCCCGATGTATAGGGCGACATCTCCTTGGAGCTCGGGCGACCGGGCCACAATCCCGTCGTACGCCACGCTGTGCACGCCAAGCACCGGGTCATGAACAATCGGGCCAGGAAGGATGGCGCCCCGCAACGAATAGGCCATGTAGATCTCGTAGGTCGGTTCCGTCGTGATGTTCGTTACGCCGACCGGAATCGGGAGACTCCCCGCCAAGGCCGTCTTCGACCAGGCGAAGAAGACGGACGCGGGCCTGCCAGGATTCCCTCCGGTGACGTTCACCGCGGCCTCGTCGTCGGCAAACCCATGCTCATCGTCCCAACTCCGCTGCGCCCACTCCACGCCTTGGTCGGTGTCCAGCAGCCATTCGAGTCCCAAGCTATCGCCGGCGGTGGCAGGCTGGGAATTGACAGAGATGTCGAGCTTGACCTCCATTGGCGTCAGCACCCGATTGCCCACGCGCATGAACCGCTCTGCCTTTGTGAGCGTGAGGACCAATTCCCCCGTTCGGCTCTCGATTCGCAAGGTGTTGACAACGCCCCCGTCCGAACTGTCGGTGCGACTCCGATTAACCAGAGCGCCCCTGAACGCTACGTCGCCCAATGCAGTTGTCACGACAACTTCGCTGGGATCGCCAGGATCAATCCGGTCGTTCCCGTTGAGGTCCCTCCATTCAACCAGGTTCTGAAGCTCGAGCTCGTAATAGCTGCTACTGCCCGGGCGCTCATAGTAGAGCCGAAACTTGCCGCTCTGGTAAGAAAGTTCAAACCGATCCTGAAAGGGGGCATTGACCAGCTGGCTGGAGATGTTGAACTCGTCCCCCGCGACCGTTACGGAGTCATTGCGCTGGGTTGCCTGCTCAATCAGGTCCGGGACGCCGTCGCCGTCGGAGTCGGTGTCGGCCACAACCGCGACGGCCGAGGCCAGCAGCATCGCGCACGCAGCGGTCGCAGCGAACGCTCGGATGAGAATGCGGAAGCGAGCCACGGTGAGCGTCCTCCCGAGTCGATGGGGGGCGGCGAATATATGGAACTTATTATACGGTTTTCGAAGCTCCGGCCGGGTCCTTAATCGGGCTCGCGCTACGCCCCTCTCTCCTCTCCCCGCCCTGACGCGACATCATTCGCGGATGACTTCTCCGAACGCCATCCGGCGATGGACCTTCGTGATGCGGATCTTGACCTGATCCCCGATCTTCGTCCCCGGGACGAAGACCACGAAGTTCTGGATTCGCGCCAGTCCATCGCCTTCCCGACCGATGTCCTCGATCTTCGCCTCGTAGACCTTCCCCTCCTCCACCGGAAGGTTCGAAGGTCGGAGGCCAGAGCCCGAATACGACATCCGATACTCCATGCGGCGAGGCTCCCCCGCCGTGCGTTCGCATCACGTTGT
>DASPXQ010000121.1:0-2869 GCA_035637195.1 Thermoplasmata archaeon
CGCGCGCAAGCCCACATCGACGAGGCGGAGAGCCTCGAGGAGATCTTCCTCCGCCTCACGGAAGAAGCCCAGATGCCGCCGGTCGAAGCGCCGCGGCGTCGATCGTGGTTCCGGAGGTCGTGAGGCGTGGGACGGACGCTCGCCCTGTTCACATACAAGTTGCGGTTCTTCTTTGGGCCCTCCCTCCGCGGCCGTTTCGGCCCGCTCGCGTACGCGGCCCTCATCCTGATTTTCATCCCCTCGAGCGTCGCCATCGGGATCACGATGGGCGCCACGTTGCGGTCGATGGACACCGTGCAGTCCGTCGGCCTTCTGTCCACACCGCTCGCGGGTCTCCTGTCGCTCGGGCTCCTCTACTCGCTCGGACGCGGCGTCACGGCCCATGCGTCCGAGTTCGATTTCTTCATGACAGCGAGGGTTCGGCCGCGCGAGTACCTCGCCGCCGATCTCCTGTTCCAGTTCGTCTCTCTCATCGCCGCGGGCGGCCTCGCCGCCGGCGTCGCGGCCCTCGCGATGGTCCTGTCCCTGGGCCGTCCGTTCATCGCGGCCGTCCCGCTGTTCGCCGTCCTCGTGACGTACACGTTCTTCGTCCTGATGACGTCGCAGGTGCTCGTCGTCCTGCGGGTGCGCTACCCGAGGGCCCCGATCCGCGCCGCGACGGTCGTCCTCCTGATCCTCTCGCTCCTCCCCGCGATCGGGTTCGCGCGACCCGGCTTCCCGCTCGCGTTCGACGGCCTCCCGATCCCGCCGACCGCGTTCGCCTCGCTCGGCGTCTCGATCCTGCGGGCGGAGCCCCTGAGCACGGCCGAGCTGGCGACGGCGATCGCGTACGCCGTCGGCATCGGCCTGGGCTGGGCCGTCCTCTCCGACACGTACATCTTCCACGGCATCCGCCCGACCCTGTCGGCGGGATTCGGACAGGTCGATCTCGGCTCCCGGATGGAGATGCAACGCCGCATGACCGCGGGGCTTGGTCGCGTCACCACGCGGGTGCGCCTCCGGACGGACCGCGGCGGCGACACCGGGCTCATGGCGCGCCTCCATCTGATCCGCATCTGGCGCGACGGGAGCATCCTGTTCGTCGTCCTGTTCGCCCTCATCGCGATCTTGCCCGCCGGCCTGAGCGGCGCGGGCCCGTCCGGCACGGCCGCCATCACGGTCACGCAGACGCTCACGTTCCTGCTCGGGATCCTCGCGATGAACTGGGCGTTCTACGAGAGGGACAACCTATGGATTGTGCTGACGTCGGCGAAAGGGTCCGGTGCGTACTTCCGCGGACTCATGATCGGCCTCGCGGCGATCGGCATGGTCACCACCGCGGCGTTCCTCGCGATCCTCGCCGTCACGCACGCGGTCGCCCTGCCGATCGAGATGCTCGCCCTCCCCGTCGTCTCGCCCGTCGCCGCGGCGTTCGTCGCGACCGCGCTCCTGACGCGCGTCAAGCTGAAGCCGTCCGCGTTCTCGTTCGCGGCCCTGGGGATCTTCTTCCTCGTGTCGATCGGCGGATTCCTCGGGGGCCTCGCGGCCCAGGCGGCCGTCACCGCCGCGGGCACCGTCCTCGGGGTCGCGGCCCTCGCTCAAGCCGCCTTGCTCGGCGCATTCCTCGCCGGGTTCATCGGCTTCGGCCTCTGGGCCGTCACCCGCCTCGCGGCGTCGTTCCGCTTGTGAACCTGGAATCCGTCAAAACCTTCATCTACGGCGGCTCCCTCCGACGGCCGACCGGAGAATGAACGTGGTCGCCGAGGTCGTGACGCAGCCCGCCGCTACCGCAGGGACCATCACCCCGACCCGCGCCGAGGACCGGATCCTGATCGCCCGGAAACTCGTGAAGACCTACGACAGCGGCGAGGTCGAGGTCCACGCGTTGCGCGGGCTGAACCTCGACATCCGGCGGGGCGAGATGGTGGCGGTCATGGGGCCCTCCGGATGCGGCAAGACGACGCTCCTGAATTGCCTGTCCGGGATCGACGACTTCACGTCCGGCGAGGTCTGGATCGCCGGGAAGCCGCTCTCCCGGATGGGGGACAACGAGAAGACGGACTTCCGCGCGATGCGGATGGGATTCATCTTCCAGAACTACAACCTCCTCCCGGTCCTGCGGGCGATCGAGAACGTCGAACTTCCGCTCCTCGTGCGCGGCGACGACCCGAAAGGGGCGCGTCGGAAGGCGCTCGCCGCGCTCGCCGCGGTCGGCCTGGAGAAGGAGGCGCCCAAGAAGCCCGCGGAGCTGAGCGGCGGGCAGCAGCAGCGCGTCGCGATCGCCCGCGCCCTCGTGAACGAGCCGGACATCGTCTTCGCAGACGAGCCGACGGGCAACCTCGACTCCGAGACGACGTCGGAAGTCATCGACCTCATGCGACGGCTGCATCAGGAGAAGGGACTCACGTTCGTCATCGTGACCCACGACAGCGCGGTCGGCAACCGGACGCAGCGGGTGATCCTGATGCGGAACGGCCTGATCCTGAAATCATTCCAACCGACGCCCGGGTGAGGTGAAGCGGTGGATACGGCGACGACGCTCCTCGGGGTCGTGGGCCTCGTAGCACTCGCCGTCCTCGCGTGGGCAGGCCGCAAGCGCTTCCCGCTCCGCATCGGCGCGAGCAACTTTTTCCGGCGCAAGACGCAGGTGGCCATCGTGGTCGCAGGCCTGCTCATCGGCACCGCGATCATCAGCTCGTCGTTCATCATCCAGAGCACGTTCGACTACACGGTCCGAGCGGCCGTCTTCCGCGCCCTCGACGCGGTCGATGAAGTCGTCTTCGTCGCGTCACCCAATGGGTCACGAGTCCCGTTTCCCGAGCAAGTCTGGACGAACCTTCAGTCGAACCTCAAGAACATGCCCGATGTCGCCGGACTCGCGCCCCGATTC
>DASPXQ010000122.1:0-10091 GCA_035637195.1 Thermoplasmata archaeon
CGACCGTGGCGCCCCCGATGCCGCAGAGCCTGAAATGCAATTCGTGCGGCGGTCCGATGAAGCCGTCCGCGGGGCTCGCCCTCGTCGTGTGCGAGTACTGCGGCGCCGTGACGACGATGGGCGCGGGCGGCGCGGCGGAGATCTTCCAGAAGCACTTCATGCTCGATAGCCGCATCTCGAACGAGCAAGCGCTCGACGCGGGCGGCAAGTGGCTGAACAAGGGCATCCTCCGCCGAAAGGTGGCGGAGCGCTCCGAGCTCGGCACGGTCACGCTGAAGTACGTGCCTTACTGGGTCGTCCCGACGTCGGTCGTCGCGGACTTCCAGGGGACGAAGAACGTCGGCGCGGGCGCCGGGACCGGCATGATGGCCCACGGCGACACCGGGGCGAGGAAGGCCGCGGGCGCGGCGCTGTTCGCGCTCTCGATCGCGGCCGCGGCGTCGAAGCAGAGGAGCAACGTCAACGTGGCGCAGTCGCAGCCGCAGGTCGTCCGGGTGCGCGATCGGATCCAGATGCAGTACAACATCCCGGTCGTCGCGGTCCGCGGGTACTCGAAGTACCAGCCGGACGACGGCTTCCAGTTCCAGCTGCAGAACAAGCTGAACTTCGACAAACGCTCGACGGGCGGCGTGGACGTCCAAGGCGGAGACGTCGGCGAGCCGGAGGCGAAGGCCCAGGCGCAGGCGCTCGCGCATAAGTTCATCGAGAAGGAGGCGAAGAAGCGCGTCGACACGCTCGAGTCGATCCAGGTCTACCCGACCACGTACGACGGCGAACTGCTGCACGCCCCCGTCTGGTTCATGGAGTACGCCCACAAGGGCAAGGCGATGTTCATCCTCATCGACGGGCACTCCGGCCAGGTGATGGACGGCGAGCGGCCGACCTTCGCCCTGTGGTGAGTCGCGGGAGACCCGTGGAGTTCCATCCATACCCCTAAATACATAGGCAAGAACCTATACGCAGGAACGTATTGCGCGAAACCGCCGGGAGAACCACACCATGCCCGACATCCGTGACCGCGTCGAACAAGACCGAGGACTTCTGAAGAAGATCCAGCTGGTCATCCCGGGCTACGCCGGGTACCGGCGCCGCGAGGACATCCGCGCGGCGGACAACCTGCTGCGCATCCAGTTGGCGAACCAGCTCAAGGGCGTCCGCGGGGACCTCGAGGACATCCGCGACGGCATGGCGATGAACGGCAAGGTCCAAGGCCTGCAGTCGATCGGGAACGCGATCTTCACGATCGAGGGCCTCGAGGCGAAGGTCCGCCACGCGGAAGGCGGGTACTCCGGCCTCAGCGCGACGATCCGGATCGAGGAGACGGAACTCGACCGGCTCTACGAATACGATTACGCGATGCTCGAATCCCTCGACAAGGCCGCGGCGGTCGTCCCGATGATCCGGGACGCGAGCGACCCGAAGAGCTTCGAGGCGGCCGTGAAGGGCCTCCGCGAGGCGATCGCCGGGTTCGAGTCGGCGTGGAAGTCCCGGACCAACGCGGTCACGGGCATCCAGGTGCGGTGAGACGATGATCCCCATAGCGTTCTTCTTCGGCGGCGGGCGGCGAACGGACCAGACCGCGGGCCGGACGGAAGGCTTCACCGGCAGCATGACGATCGCCTGGGACGACCAGTTCAAGCGCCAGAACATCATGTGGAAGGTCCCCCGCAACATCCGCATGAACGACAACATCGTCGTGCGGGAGGACGAGATCGGGGTGTTCTACCGCGACGGCAAGGTCCTCGCATACCTCGACCGGCCGGACCGGTACGCGCTCACATCTCAGAATGCGCCGATCCTCGGCAACCTGATCAAGGCCCTCTCCGGCGTCGTCCAGCAGGCGGAGGTGTACTACCTCCAGAAGCGCATCTTCGACGGCAAGTTCGGCACGCAGGACGCGTTCCTGTTCCAGGACCCGGACTTCGACATGGTCCAGCTGCGCGCCTTCGGCGACTTCCGGTACCGGATCAAGGACCCGGAGACGTTCATCAACCAGTTCGTCGGGACGTTCGGCGCCGCGACCTCGGCGGACGTCGAGGAGCGAATCAAGCAGGAACTCGTGAAGCAGCTCAACGTCACGCTGGGCAAGATGAAGGCGAACGGCCTGAAGGTCGTCGATTTCGCGGCGAGCCTGAACGACATCGAGCAAGGCACGCTCGCGAATTCGAAGCCGCACTTCGTGACCCTCGGCATGGAGATCCTCCAGATCAGCGGGTTGAACATCCCGCTCCCCGAGTCCATCAAGGAGGCCCTCGAGAAGATGGCCTCGGCGAAGGTCCTCGGGCGGACGAGCGCCCAGGCGTACCAGCAGTTCGCGTTCGCGGATTCGATGAAGGCCGCGGCCGCGAACCCCTCCGGCACCGCCGGGACCGGCGTCGGCCTCGGGGCCGGCATCGGGATGGGGTACGCGATGGGGTCGCAGATGGGTGGCATGATCGCCCAAGGACCCCAGCAGCAGACGAGGGCGTGCCCCAAGTGCGGTACGATGAATCCCGTGAACGTGAAGTTCTGCGGGAACTGCGGGGCCGACACGACCGTCGCCGCGGGCAGCAAGCCTTGCATCAAGTGCGGCAAGCCCGTGCCGCCAGGCCTCAAGTTCTGCGGGGAGTGCGGCGCGTCGCAGGTCGTCCGTTGTCCGGACGGCCACGAGGTGCCGGGGAACATGAAGTTCTGCCCGGAGTGCGGCAAGCCGGTCACGGGCTGATTCACGATGGAACCGGTTCCACCCCCCGCACCGGGCGGGCCTGCGGTGCCGAGGCTGTCGACGACGGTCCTCTTCGCGATCGCGGGGATCGGCGCGATCGTCCTCGCGAGCATCTTCGGGTACATCCTGTTCATCGCGACGCTCCGGCTGGACGAGCGCCTCTGGTGGATCGGGTTCTGCTCGGTCCTCTTCGCACTGGCGTTCTTCCTGCTGTACGCGGCGACGCACGACCGGAAGATCGCGCGCCCCCTCGCGGGCGCCTTCTTCGTCATCGGCGCGGGGAGCTTCTACGGCTCGATCTTCACGGGCGGCTCGGACCAGTTCGCGAAACTGCTGTACCTGATCCTGCTGTCCGTCCTCGTGATCATCGCCCTCGGCGCCATCTTCGTCATGACGCGGGACGCGGAGCGCGACGCGGTCCGGCGCGCGCAGCGCCGACACATCCCCTGAGCCGATCTCGGCGTCTCACACCAGGTGGTAGATGTTCGGGGGGAGGCCGCCCTTCTTGATCTCCTCCTCCATCTCCTCGAGCATCAGGATTCGCTTGTAGGTCGGCGGGTGCGTCCCGAACAGCTCGTTCGCGCGGCGCCAGTGGCTCTTTCGCTCCGCCTCGATCGCCTTCTGCAGCTCGTACGCGTCGATTTGGCCGTCGCGGTCGAGGTCGTACCGGTTCATCTTCTCCCTCAGCTCGTCGTAGTCCTCCGCGGCCTTGACCGGATCGCCGATCATGAACGCCCGCAGCCCGGACGGCTCCGAGTCCTCGCGGGCGAGCGAGAGCCCGTACGTGATCTTCGTCAGGGCGGAGGCGAGGAGATGCGGGTCCTTCGTCGCCGCGCCGCTGTACGCGTCCGCGTACGACTCGCGGGTGCGGGAGAGGTGGAGGACGAGGAGCTGCGTCACGAGGTAGACGGCGTACGACACGACCGCCGAGAGGATGATGAGGAGGACCGCCTGGCCGGCGTTCTTGCCGCGGGCCCGCACGCCGCTCCGAAGCATCTCGAATCCGAATCGCGCGATGATGTATGCTAGGAGCGGCACCGCCGAGACGAGGGTCATGATGATCACATCCCGATGGCGGAGGTGGCCGATCTCGTGGGCGAGGACCGCGCGGATCTCGTCCTGGTTCAGACTCTCGAGGAGGCCCTGCGTCACGACGAGCTCCGAGGACCCGACCGTCCGGCCGAAGACGAACGCGTTCGGGGAGGAATCGGCGCTCTCCCAGATGACCGGCGTCCGTACGCCGGCTTGACGGGCGAGCTCCGCGACCGTCTGATAGAGCCACGGGTTCGACTGCGGGGTGATTGCCCGGCGGTCGCGGATCGCCCAGCGGACGATCGAGGGCGAGGTGAGCCACTGGAGGAAGATGAAGAACAGCGCGAGCCCGACGACGATCGCGAAGGCACCGGGGAACGCGTTCGCTTGGAGGGTGTAGTCCGCAGCCGCGAGGATGATCAGCAGCAGGATCGAGAGGAACGCGAAGACGAAGAAGACCGTCAGGACGCTGCCCCGGCGGAGCGCGTTGAGGGAACCCACGCGAAGGGCTATTATGCCCCTCCGCATGAGCATTGTGCTGGCATGCCGGAGCTCGTCGAGTCGATCAGTTGTCCGAAGTGCGGCGGCCCGCTGAACCTCACGACGGGCGAGGTCATCGTCACCTGCCCGTACTGCGGCACCGCATCCCGCATCGAGGGCGACAAGCCGTTCGTCTTGCGGCACTCGATGCTCGCGGCGCGGCTTGATCGCGACGGCGCGATGCGGGCGATCCAAGGCTGGCTCGAGGGAGGCGTGATGAAGCCCGACGACCTTCGGAGGGCGTCGAGGGTCACGTCCCTCGAGTGCGTCTACCTGCCGTTCTACGTGTTCGAGGTCGACGCGGCGACCGCTTACGCAGGCGTCCTTACGCGGACCGGCACGAACGAGCGCCGCAACGGGAACGTCCGCCGGGACTACTTCTGGAAGATCCTTGGCCGCCGATCCGGCGATTTTCCGACGCGGGACTACAAGATCCCCCTCGCGCTCAAGGTGCCCTTCTCGACCGCCGGGATGGTGCGCGATTCCCGCTTCCTGAACGCGGAGGTCGACGAGGACGAGGCGGAACGTCTCGCCCGGGAGGACGTCGACGCACATCAGCGGGAGCTGCTGAAGGACTTCGTGGACCTCATCGAGAACGCGACGACCCAGGTCGACGTGAAGGAGGCCGAGTTCCTGCACGCTCCCATCTGGTTCTCGACGTACGAGTACCGCGGGCGGCCGTACACGATCCTGATCGACGGCGCATCGGGCGAGGTCGTCCGCGGGGACATCCCCGCGCCGACGGGCGGATTCGGGGAGTTCCTCAAAGGCGCGAGCCGCGACCTCTTCCACGGCTGAGAATGGTCATTCGTTCTTCGGCTCGAGGTCCTCGTAGTCGGCGAGGTAGGCGCCGCAGTTCGGACACATCTCGTCGTCCGGGTCGATCTCCCAACCGCACTCGGGGCATTTGGTCGTCGGAGGGCCTCGCGCTCCGTAGGCGCGTGCGGGGTATAAAATTCGACCGCCCGATTCAGAAGTCCTCGAACTTCGTCTGGCCCTTCTTCTCCCGGGACCGCGGAGGGGTCGACGGCGGTTCCTCGCGCGCCTCCTGTCGCAGCGCCTCGATGCGTGCCTCGGGGGCCGCCGTGACGAAGGTTTCCCCGCCCGGCTCTCCGACGAAGATCTTCTGCTTCAGTTCGCGCCGGAGCCGGTCGAGCTCCACGTGCATCTTGCGCTCCTTCCTCCGCGCGCTGTAGAAGTACGCCTCATCCCGCGTGTCCTTCGTCACGAGCATGACGACGCGGCCCGCCGCGCTGCGTCCCGTCCGCCCGCGGCGCTGGATCGTGCGGATCTCTGAGGGGACGGGCTCGTAGAACACGACGAGGTCGACCTGCGGGATGTCAAGGCCCTCCTCCCCGATCGATGTCGCGACGATCACGTTCACGTCGCCCGCCCGGAACCGCTCGAGGATCTCCACCTGTTCCTTCTGCGACAGCCCGATGTCCTCGCCCCGCGACGCCTGCCCGACGAACCGCATCGGCCTCACGCCAGGGATCCGCGCGAGGTCCTGCGTCACTCGGTCCGCCGTGTCTCGGTAGTGCGCGAAGACGATGATCTTCGAGTCCGCTTTCTTCATGAACTGCTCGCGCGCGACCCACGCCGTCTTCGCGAGCTTCGGGTGCTCGACGTCCGTCGCGCGGGCGAGCTTCATCGCTCCCTGCACCTTCGCGTGCTTCAGGAACTGGACATCCGCCTTCGATTTCGTCTCCGTCTCCATCTTCTCGAAGTACGACCGGAGAGAGCCGAGGCCTTGCGTCTCCGCGAGCTCGATCGCGTGGTTCGCCTTCATCGCGATCGCTTGGGCCGTCATCGCGCCGTACAGCCGGCCGTCCTTTACCCCGGAGTCGAGTTTGCGGCGGGCCTCGTCCCCGACCGCGAGCAAGTCCTTGAGCGTGACCTTCGGCTTGCCCGCGAGAAAACCGAGTTTCTTGAGGCGTCCGACCTGCTCCTCGTACACGGTCTCCAGGAGTCCGCGGATCTCCTTCGAGACGTCCGGGGCGTCGACCTCCACGCGCTCGAACGCGAGGGCGTGCTGGTACGGCACGACGTCCGGGTCGTACTCCGTGCGGATCTCGACGGCGGTGATGCCGACGTTCCCACACACCTCGAGGATCTTCTCCGCGGAGGCGCCGGGCGACGCCGTCATCCCGAGGACGAGGCCGCCCGGGACATCCTTGAAGGCGGCCGCGACGTCGACGTACGCGTAGTCGCCGACCGCGCGGTGCGCCTCGTCGAAGACGATCAGGGAGACGTCCTCCAGGGAGATCCGCCCCGCGCGCACGTCGTTGCGGATGACCTGCGGCGTCGAGACGATGATCTTGTTCTCCCGCCACATGAGCTCGCGGTCCTCGGGGGCGGTCGCCTCACCGGTGAAGAGCTCGATCCGATCGACGACGAGCATGTCGCGCAACGAGGCGGTGTGCTGTTCCACGAGCGGCTTGGTCGGCGCGAGGAAGAGGATCTTCCCGCCCTTGCGGCGGAGGACTTCGCCGATCACCATCGCGGCGACGACCGTCTTCCCCATGCCCGTCGGCAGGACGACGAGCGTGGACCGCTCGAGGCATGCGCGGGCGATGTTCACTTGGTACGCGCGCTCCTCGACGGCGCCCCGGCGGAGGAGCGGGTGCGTCACGAACACGGCCGCCGAACGCCGGGAGGCGCGAATAACCTTTTCGACTAGGTCGCCGGACGCCGACGGCGACGAAGGCCGACGACCGCGACGATCGCGATGAGGATCGCCGCGGCCACCAGCACGATGACGAGGAGCAGTTCCGTCGAAATCCCGGAGATGCGCACCTGCACGTCGAGCGAGGCGGTCGCATTCGGATCGCCGACGGCCGTCGCGGTGATTGGGAAGGAGACGAGCGCGCCCGATGGCGCCGTCAACGGGAGGGCCACGTCGACCCGCACCGCCGCGTCGTTGTCCGGCGCGAGACGCACGACATGGCCCTGGAGCGGCCCGGCGGGTTCCCCCACGACGGTCGCGCGCCAGCCCACCGGCAGGACGGCGTCGAGGCGGAAGTCCGTCTCGAGATCGCCGACGTTCGCCACCTTCAGGCCGATCCGGACAGTCTCGCCCGCCGTGCCGTCGTAGGGGCTCGACGCCCCCAGCAGGAGCGCGGCCCGTCCGAGGCCCGAGGACGCCACCGCGACGTCGTCGACCCACCAGCCGCCTGCGTTCGCCATGACGTTCGCGCTCACGTTGAACCGCACCTGGAGCGTCGTCGGGCCGGTGATGTTCGCCGTCAGGTTGAACGACGTCCCTCGCCACGTGAGGTCGCGGCCCGTGTAGTGCGCGAGTGGGATCCACGGCCCGCCGCCGTAGCTCACCTCGACGTATGCATCGTCCGTGTCGTTCGAGCCGATCGGGAGGACGGGCACCGACCGGCCCCTGAGGTCGTACCGGCCGTAGAAGATCAGGAACGTCGGCCCGGGCGTCACGCTCATCGCGGGCGACGTGAGCGTGTGCCACTCCGGTGGGAAGAGGCTCGGGATCAGGGTGGAAACGTATCCGAAGCGCCACGCGTGGGTGCGGCTGTGCGCCGCCCCGTCGGGGTCCGTGTCGTTCACGATCTCCCAGCGGTGCGCGTCCGTGGAGTTGCCGTTGAGCGTCCAGCTGTCGGGGCCCGCCTCGACGGCGTCGCGGAACCGGATCAGCGTCGTCACGAGCACGTGCGCGGCGCGTGCGTCGTTCGTCGGGATCTCGTCGTTCGCGTCGACGAGCTCGGCCAGCACGAGGTATCGACCGGCGGCGTTCGCCGTGAAGTTCAGAAAGAATGTGACCGTCGTCTGCGCGGCGACGCCGGTTCGGGAGAACGATTCCTGGGCGGCGCGGGACGCCGTCACGACGGCGTCGCGATACGCGGCGACGTCCAGCGTGACGTCCGATGCCTGCACCCCATCGTTGCGGACGTCGACCGAGACGCCGATCGTCGACCCGACGGCCTCGAGGAACGGGAGGCGGATCGCCGACACCGCCAGGTCCCGCGTCACCTCGCGCGCGATCGTGGCGGTCATCGTCGCCCCGCTCGCCGAGATGTCCCGCACCCGCCATCCGGTGTCGGACCCAGAGTACGCGCGGCTGTCCGGATTCGTGTCGGGGCCCCAGCCCGTCTTCGTGTCGTGCCACGGATCGCCGGCGTCGGTCGGATGGTCGCCGGTCAGGCCTTCGTCCGCCTCGACGAGATCGAGCCGTCGATGGGTGTCGACGTCGTTCGAACTCAGGGAATCGTCGACGTGCCAGATCAGCAGCCCGCTGCCGGGCAAGGCCGCATCGAAGCCGACGGATTCGCGGTTCTCGATTAGGAAGTATTCCGAGGAAGAGGCGCCGGGGATCGACAGCCGGAAGGCCTTCCCGGAGGTCTCGACCTGGGCGACCGACGTGTCGATGAGCGCGGTCGTCACCTCGGTCGGCGCGATCCAGCCGAGCCGGATGCGCGACCAGGCGCTCATGTCGGCCGGAGACGTCCCGGCGGGCGCGCCGTTCCAGGAGCCGCCGGCCATGATGTCCCAGATGCCCGCGCCGTCCGAGGAGCCGTCTGTGTCGTAGAGGTCCGGAAGCCCGAGGTCGTGGCCGAACTCGTGGGCGACCACGCCGACGGGGGAGTCTTCGCCCACCATCGTGTATCCGTAGATCTGCACGCCGTCCGCCATCAGCGACTGCGATCCGGGGACCGTCGGGTCCGCGTCGAGGGCGGCCCAGCGGTGGGACCAGATCAGGTCCGAGCTCCCGCCGCCCTCCTGGCCCGCGCCCGCGTGGACGATCGTGATGTGGTCGACGACCCCGTCGGCGTCCGCGTCGAACGCGGAGAAGTCCACCATGGGGTCGGCGAGCCGCACGGTCTCCGTCACGAGTCGATAGATTGGGCCGTTCGCGTCGTCCGGCGGGCTCGATCCGTCCGCGCCGTAGTCCGACATCGGGTGGACGCTCTGGAACCATGTTGCGATGACGGTCGCCTGGATCGTGAGCGTGCCGATGGAGACCTCTGAATAATAGGCGTGCATCGACTTCGCGCCGGGCGAGGCGTCGTTGAACACGCCGTCCACGAAGGCCGGGGTCTGCGTCGCCGGGACGTCCGTGAACTGCACGAGGAGGACGAGGATTCGCACGGTCCCCGTCGTCTGCGCGGGACCCGGCGGCAGCATCGGGTCGCCTTGCCTCGTGGCGCTCGGCCAGACCTGCGCGCCGGGTTCCGGGGGCATCAGATGGGGACGCGAATCCCGGGGCGGATCCGCGCCGGCGGGAGACTCGCGCTCGAGCGCGAACGGAGCCGGGGCGAGAAGGAGCGCGACGAGGACGAGGGGGATCGCCGCCCGCATCGTCGCTGGCGATAAGGGAGGTTCATATGAACCTTGACCCGCAATTTTCAGCGCGCGTATCGCGAGGAACTCAGAGGGTCGCCTTGTCGAACATCCCGGGGTCCGCGCCGAGGGGCCGCGTCGCGTCGATCCCCATCTTCGAGGTGAAGCCGTCCCGCCCGCTCGGATCGATTGAGGACCCGCGGACGTCATGCAGGACGACGAGCCCGCGGTCCGCCTGGAACCGCGTCGCGATCGCCCACTCGACGTCCCGGTCGTCGAAGATGTCGATGTCCTCGTCGACGATGACGACTCGCTTCATCGACGTGTGCGCGCCGAACGCCGCCATGATCGCGTTCTTCGCGTCGCCCTGGTGCTGCTTGCGGATCGAGACGACGCCGTGGAGCCACGCGCATCCGCCTTCCGTCAGGCGGACCGCCTTGACGTGCGGCACGGCGCGGGAGACCGCCTGGTAGATGACGGGTTCGCGCGGCATCCCCATGAACATGAAGTGCTC
>DASPXQ010000123.1:0-18201 GCA_035637195.1 Thermoplasmata archaeon
AGGAGGTCCGCGGGGCCCGGCCGGGCGAGGTCGCTCCGCCGTTCCCCCCGCTGCTCCGGCTCGACGAGCCGCATCGGGTCCGGCGGGGTCTCCGGCCGGAGGGGCGCGAACGCCTCGCGGACGTGCTGCATCGCGACCGCGGGATCGAAGCCACCTACGAGGAGGAGGGACGCATTGTTCGGCGCATAGTACCGCAGGTAGTGCCGATAGAGCGGATCGCGGGCCAGGGTCGCCAGGTCTTGCTTGTAGCCGATGGCGGTCCAGTGATACGGGTGGACGTGGAACGCGAGGCCCCACAGCTCCTCCTCGACCGCGAACTCGGGCTGGTTCTCCGCACCTTCCCGCTCGCTGATGACGACCGTGCGCTCGGCCTCGACCTCCTTCGGGTCGAACGCGGCGTTGCGCATCCGCTCCGACTCGATCATCAGGGCCGTATCCATCGCGCTCGCGGGGATCGTCTCGAAGTACATCGTGTAGTCGGTGTCGGTGAAGGCGTTCATCTTGCCGCCGAGGCGGGAGATCATCTTGTCGATGTCGCCCTTCCCGAGTTTGCCGCCTCCCTTGAAGAGCATGTGCTCGACCCAGTGCGTCGAGCCGGTCATGCCTGGGACCTCGTTGCGCGAGCCGATGCGATAGACAACCCAGGTCGAGAGGGCCTTCGTGTCCGGGATCGGCCGGAGGATCACCTTGAGGCCGTTATCGAGCGTCTCGACGTGGGTGGGCATCTGGGCCGCTGGAAGGCAGGCGGGCGATATCAAGTTGCCCGAGCCCTTCGGCAGCCTTGGTAGGTTTGGACCAGAGTCCTTACCGTGGTCCTCTGGCGTTCAATTCACGCATTCTCGCGTGGAACTCCTCTCGCAACGCGATAACCCGATCCGGAAGGGGGTTGGCCCGGGTTCCAATTTGGCGTAGCCTCGTCTGACTTCTGTGTTGGATAAACCGTAGAAGGAGTTCCCCCTGTTTCCTCTTGACGCGGAGGTGAGGCAAGATCGGATGCAGGAGGCGCTCCGTTCGATCTCCTGTCCAGACCAATTTGTACACCACGCGCCAACCTGATTTCCTGCGGCGCTGCCTGAAAAGAATTCCTCCGTAGGTCCTTTGAATTTCCCTAAGTACCAGGCCATCCACATTGTCGAGGGACGCTCTCGCCCTGTAGTACCACCTCCCAGGGCTTGCAGCTCTGAACTTCGCGTTCATCAGTGACCCTTCGGCGTCGACAAACCCGGCGAGATACTCGCCTGAGATTCTAGCCTCGTGGACCGACGAGTTCGCCCCAGATTTCCGCCAAGATCGCACCGGACTTCCACGGCGATTCATTGATTTGAGTTGAGCATGAAACCGAGCCCGAATCCTCTGTTCACGTCGCGTGATTGGCAGTAACCGGCCTTCTGGATCGCGAGAACGCGCGGACTCATTGACGTGGGCCTGGAACCGCAACAACGCCGCAGCATGCCTCGCCTTGACGCGCAAATGGGGCGCGAGCGCACGTAGCACTCCGGCCGCGGCAGAGTTCGTCCAAATCAGAGAGTGCGCCGCTCGCCACTCAGGGTGCCTCGGCCCGACAGAAGCGAGATGTCCGCCCCAGCCTTTTTGGACTGCTTCTAAGACAGGTCGGTCACAATTATAGACGGCGACTCGCACAGAGTACTCAATCGACCGATCCCGGTGGTATCGTCGGGCTAAGGAAAGAGATCCTTCGCCGTCCATCAGTCCGGCGAGGTATTCTGCTGAAAGCACCGAATGAGCATGTCGCAGCCACTAGAGAGGATTGAGGCCAGGGGTCGGTGAAACTATTCAGGCCCGGCGATCGCCACCTTCGCCTTTTTGAGCTCTGAATTTCGCCGATTCTAGATCGAGTTCAAAGTCCTCTTCCTTGACTTCGCCGGGGGTGAATACCTTTCCAGCCTCAAACTCTAGCTTCTTCTCCTGCTTCTTGCGCTTCTTTGGCTTGTCCTCAGCTTGCTGTTGCATATGGTACCTCCAGTTTAGTGGCATAGGGATCGAGCAAATCGATGCGCCGCCTCGTTCCGTCGTTCACGATGAGCACGGACCAATCGATCATCTCGATATTGAAGGTGTCGCACAGCTCGCGGCGCAGGTGAGCACGGCTGTCTTCGGGCGGCTCCCGAATGGCTCGCTTGATCGCCTCGTCGTCCGTGATGCGGTCCACGAGGCCGGCACGCTGCCGTTTGTAGAAAAGTGAGCGTTCCGCGGCGATTTCGGAGTACTGTTTGCAGGCCATCATGTCCACGTCGGGCCCGGCCTTCTTCTCGACCGCTTCCTGGATCGCGTAGTATCGGTCCAGCCATTCGACGTGGCGCGCGGCATCCTTCGACCGCCGGTTCGCGAGGTCGTCGAGGACCTCCTCGAACATCCGCAGGGCGCGGTGCTCCCAGTCGTCCTCCACGATCTCCTCGATCTTCCCGAGGTAGTACCGCTGGATGTCGATCGGCGAGACGACCTTGCCGTCCTCGAGTTCGACGGTCCACTGCTCCGGGTTCCGGATCTCGACGTTGTGCCACAGGTCCCGGATCGGATCCTTCATGCGGGGCACGTCGTCGAGCGCCTCCGCCTCCATCAACTGCAACACGGCCGACGTCGTGAAGTGACGCAGCATGATCGCCGTCTCGTTCATCAGGGCGTCCCCCACGATCACGTGCAGGCGCCGCCAGAGCCGCCCGTCGGCGTGGGGCTCGTCGCGCGTGTTCAGGATGCCCGTGTCGTGCATCGTCTCGCCGCTGATCACCTGGGACGTCAGGAAGGCCATCGGCGACAGGACGTACTTCCCGCGCACGATGTCCCCCGCTCCCGTGAAGATGATCCGCGTCGCGAGGTGGGGCACGAGTTCGCGGATGAACCGCCCCGGGAACGCGACGTCCCGGGAGACGCAGTAGTTCTCGTGCGACCCGTACGACGTCCCGTCGGGCGAGGTATTGTTCTTGAAGGCGTGGATCTTCGTCTCGCCCGTGTACTTTTCCTCCATGATGCGGCGGAGCCAGTCGAGGATCTTCTCGCCCGCCTTCTCCCACGTCACGACATCGTGGAAGTTCGTCGTCTCGGCGGTGCTGACCTCGAAGTGCCCGACGTCGTAGTAGACGCGCGAGCCGTTCGTGATGAACTCGCCGGCCAGGTGCAGGTCCGAGTCCCGCAGCAGGTCGAGCGCCATCATGTGCGGGTCGAAGCCCATCGTGCCCATCTTGCGGCAGTACAGCGTGTACTCGTGCTCGGTCCCCTGGACCATCTTCTTCATGCATCACCCGACCATCGGGTCCGCACCGGTCCGGAAGACCTCCCGCTGGCGCTTCTCGTAGACGTACATCTCGGTGATCGCGTGCTCCTTGCACTCCTCATCGATCGCCATCTCGAGGTCCTTCAGGCTCAGGCCTTCCTTCTTCCGTTCCGGCTTCTTGAGCGTGATGACCCGCTTCACGAAGTTCTTCTTCGCGGTGGTCACGATGGCCTCGATGATCGCGCCCGAGATGATGTCCTTCCGCTTCACCGTCTTGATCGCTTCCTTCGCTTCGGCGTCGAGCTTGACCTTGACCCACTTGTTCTCGCCGTACAGCTCGTCCAGGACGTAGCGGCGGAGCGTCTCGACGGCCTCCTTGTGCCCGCCGGACTGCTCCTCCAGCGTCGCGGCAACGGGGAGGTCTTCGTTCAGGTAGATCTGCAGGATCTCTTCGGCCGCGTTCCGATCGGGCCGTGGGATCTCGATGATCTCGTCGAATCGCCCGGGCCGGAGCAGCGCGGGGTCGACGAGGTCTGCGCGGTTCGTGGCGCCGATCACGAAGACGTCGTGCAGCTCGACGAGCCCGTCCATCTCGCTCAGGATCTGCGCGATGATGTTCTTGTGCACGCCGGACGTGTCCATCATGCCCCGCACGGTGAAGAGAGCCTCGATCTCGTCGAAGAAGACGATGCTCGGCTTCTTCTCGTGCGCCTGGCGGAAGATCTCCTTGATGATCCGCTCGCTCTCCCCGACCCACTTCGAGAGGACGTCCGCGATGCTGACGTTGAAGAACGTCATGTCATTCTCCGTCGCGATCGCCTTCACGAGGAGCGTCTTGCCGCAGCCCGGCGGACCGTACAGCAGGATGCCGCGCGGCGCCTCGAGGGAGATTTGCGCGAACAGCTTGGCCTCCTGGTACGGGAGGACCACGACGTCCTTGATTCGCTCGATCGCCTCCATCAGCCCGCCGATCGTGGTGTACTTCACGTTCGGCTTCTCGCCGAGCAAGAGCGACTTGACCTCGAGGTTCGGGAGGACGTCGAGGACCTCCATCGTCGGAGGTAGGACGCTGATCTGGAATCCGGGCTTCAGCTTCTTGTAGACGCCCTTGTCGCAGTCGATGAGCCGCTTCTCCATGTCGCCCTCGACGGAGATGACGAGCTTGCCGTCCATCATGTCGGCGACCTTTGCGATGACGCCCTCGTTGTGAACGGCGCTGCCCTCGACAATCGCGTACGTCTGCGGATGCACCCAGACGTACTGACCGACGCCCAGCTGCGCCTTGTCCACGAGGCCGGTCGAGACCTTCAGGAGTTCCGTCGCCCGCGCGACGACGACCTGGTTGCCGTCGAGGTCCGGGCCCTCCTTGCGTACGACGTACGCGTAGAGGAGGGGCGGTTGCTTGATCTTGTTGAACTTGTCCTCATACGCCTTGAGGCGGTATTCCCGTTCCTCAATCTCGTATCGGAAGGAGTGGAGGTCCCGCTCGTATTGCCGACGCAGGCGGTCCATCTTTTCCTCGAACTCGTCCCGCACGTCGTCTGCCGACTTCGACACCTTCCCGTCGCCCTCATCGCTCGCCATTCGTTGATCTCCCTACGTATGTGTCCGCGAGCCGTCGAGTCTCGACAGCATCTGCTCTCTCGACACGAGTCTATGGAACAAGAGACTGCCTCGTCCCATCCCTTGTTAGAAAGTGGCATCCGAAATTAAAGCTTTTGTTATCGGTACTGGAGATGCGACAAACGCAAGTTTTCACCGAATCGACGAGGATTGCGTGCGTCGGTCGAATGGGACGAACATCGTCCGAACGAGGAAATCGGAAATTCGTGCCGAAAGCGGCGCGAAAGCTCTACATCAGCGAGGCCGTTGGCCCGATCGGATCGAGCGAGGTGCTGAAAGAGGGACCGAGGCACGCTCATGCGAATGCAAATCCGTCGCGCGTGCCGATCGACGAATGAGGCCGTGGCTCAGAGGAGCCAGCCTCCGGTGACTCCGAGCACATCGCCCGTCACGAACTCGGCTTCCTCGGAACCAGGGACAGGACGGCGTTGGCGACATCCTCCCCGGTCCCAACGCGCGGGACCGCGAGGCGCTTGTCCTTCCTTCGCCGGGCGTCGGCGATCGGGAGTTCCGGATCATCAATTACCCCGGGCGCGACCACATTCACCGTGATCCCGAACGGCCCCACCTCCCGGGCAAGGGACTTCGAGAACGCGACGATTCCCGCTTTCGCCGCATAGAACGCCGACACCCGGGCGGACCCGTGAGCGCGATAGGCGCCGGCCGCGCCCAGATTGACGATGCGACCCCACCTCCGTCGGCGCATGTGCGGCACCGCGTACTTGGAACAGAGGAACGTCGCAGTGAGATTCGAGTCCAAGATGCGCCGCCACGTCCCTGCGTCCATCGATGCGACCGATTCGACGACCCATTCGCCCACGTTGTTGACCAGGATGTCGATTCGGCCGAGCTTTCGGACCGCCGTCTCGACGATCCGTCGACATTCCGCCCCGTGGGTCAGGTCCGCGCGGACGGCGAACGCGCGCCGACCGAGCGTCTCAATCGATGCCACCGTCCGCCGTGCTGTGTGCGCGTCAGCCCGATATCCGATGGCGACGTCGGCGCCGGCTCGCGCGAGAGCCAGGGCGATCATCTTCCCAATCCGCCGGGATCCACCCGTGACGAGAGCGGCGCGGCCCGCGAGGCTCATGCCCATCCGCGGAACGCCGGATCGGCGTTTAGCGTTTCGGAAATCTTGGTACCTGACACCGGAAAGCCGGGACTTTCGGGTGGAAGCGCGTCCGCCATACGGCGACGGTCCACGCCCAAGGCTGTGGGAGGCAAGCGAACGGACCGGCTCGAATGGTGACCGGCGGTCAGGTTGGCGCGTCGCGTCTCGCGGGAGCGACGTTCGGCTGAACGGGCGGACGCCGGACGAATGACCGGGCGACGCTCGGGAGGACAAAGGTGGACATCGTAAGGCCTTCAACCCGTCCTCAGCGGATCAGAATCCGCCGCCCGATCTCGAACACGAGCATGACTGCCGGGGGGTCTTTTCGCACGATCCGCTGGGATTCCTTCACACTCTTCATCGTAGCTCACCTCGCATGCCAATCCGGTTGTTATCGAAACACGCCTTGGACAGGTCGGTACTTAAGTATGTTGACGACAGTAACACGTTTTGATAAAGTCGAATAAGGGGTCCCCTTCACGCCGGAAACACCCGAGCCGTCCCCCGCCCGCGACGTCGCCGTGTCCGTCGACCAACTGAAGGTGTTGAGCGAGCCGTCCCGCCTTCGGATCCTGACGTTGCTGATGGAACGAGACATGTCGATTTCCGACATTGCACGCGTGTTGTCGCTGTCCCCCGCGACGGTCCACCACCACATTGCGCAGCTCTTGGAGGCGAACCTCATCATCCCGACGAAGAGCGAGATCCGCGGAAACCTCGTCGAGAAGTACTATCGCATCCCGGCCACGGGCATCGATTCGAGTCAGATCTGGGACCGGCTGACCGATCCGGACAAGGTGAACTACCGGCTCGCGGTCCTCGGCATGCTGAAGGGCATGATCAACGAGTCGATCAAACGGATCCAGGAGCGCGGCACGGTCGATTTCGAGGTCGGACGGGCGTACTTCTACCATGTCCCGTGGCGGCGCGATTCGGTTCAGCAGGTCCAGGAGATCTTTGACGACGCACGACGGAAACTCGAGCGTCTCGCGGCGAAGACCCGCGCGCAGGAACCGCCGGGCGACGAGGTCATGGCGCTCCTGACCTTGCTGCCGGCGTGAGCCTCGATCCGGGTCACGCGTACTCGCCGCGGATCAGCTTCTTGACGTACGGTGATAGGACGCCCGCCAGGACCATGTCGCCATCCCAGTCCTCGAGCTGGTCCCAGTGGTGGTCTTCCATGTCCTGGATGCACCGCTGGATCTGGTCCGTCCATGATTCGGAGCCATCGCCCTCGATCCGAGCGGCCAGGACGAGCCACTTCCCGCGGCCGATCAGGATGTGCATGTGGCCCACGGTCATCTCGTTCAGGTCCCCGGAGTCGTCGCCGCGCAGGGCGTCCTTGACGAACGCCTGAACGGCCGTCAGCATGCCGCTCAGGATGTCCGTGTCGATGTCGGGCCGGAGCCGGCGGGTTTCGTGCTTGATCAGCAAGCCGTCCCGGTGGTAGAGCAGGAAGACGTCTTCGAGAATCGCCTCGCTCCCTTTCTTGGCCGAAGCGGCCGGCGTGGGCTTCGAGGCGGAGGCGGTCCGGCGCCGCATGACGAGGAAGAGAGTCGCACCCGCCACCGCCCCCACGATGAGGAGGACCCACCAGAAGTCGGAGAGCGTTAGGGTGGCGGCCGCCGTCGTGAAGCCGAAACTCTTCGGCTGCAGGATCGAGTTGCCGGCTAGGTCTTTGGCCCGCATGTCGATGACCACGAAGTACGGAGTGCCCGCTTGGAGTTCGCGGGCGGGTGTGAACGTCATGACCCGGGAGTCGGCGCTCCAACTGAACCCGCCGTTGATATCAGGCGTGATCTGGAAGGCCTGCTGGACCGAGCTTTGGTCCATCGGCTCGCTGAACGTGACTTGGATCAGCGGCGTGGTGTTCGTATTCGCGCCGATCGGCTCCGTTGCAGTGACGTAGGGATTCACAACGTCAACGATCGTCCACGTATCGTTGCCAGCGGGCGTCGGCTCTACGTTCCCCGCGCGGTCGCGGGCGATGGTGCGGAACGCGTACACGTGGGCGTCCACGCCCACGAAGGAAGCGCTCGTCGCCGTCGTGTCCGTGTATCCCGCGAGATCCGTCCATGTGCCCGCACCGTCCTTCGATTGCACGCGGTACGCGGCGATGTCCGAGGTCCCCGCGACGGGACCCCAAGAGATCGTGAACTGAAGCACGTTCTCGTACCCCGGAAGGGCGATCATCGACGAGTCCGGAGGCGTCATGTCGACGATCGTCCACGAATCGTTGCCGGACTGCGGGAGTTCGCGGTTTCCCGCGCGGTCCGTCGCGAGGGACCGGAATTCGTAGGTGTGCCCGTCCACCCCCGTAACAAACGTCGCCGAGATGGCGGTCGTCGACGCAATCCAGATCGTCCACCCGCCGCCATTGTCCCGGACGTCGATCTCGTAGGTCGCGATGTCCGTCGTGTCGAGCTGCGGTTCCCAAACGACCACGAAGCTCGTTGACGTCTGGTAGGGACTCAGTTCTCGGGTGTGCGAGAACGGCCGGACCGTGTCGACGATCGTCCAGGTATCGTTGCCCGCGGGCGGTACCTCGACGTTGCCCGCATCATCCGTCGCAATCGACCGGAACGCGTACACGCCTTGGCCGCCCGCGTTGAACGTCCCCGACCTCGACGGGGTGTTGACGAGCCAGTTCACCCAGCCGCCCCCGGTGAAGTATTGAATCGTGTACGTGGCGATGTCCGTGACGACCGGGTCCGGAGACCACGAGACGACGAAGGAACTCGAGGTCTCGTACGCCGGCAAGGCGTCCACATGGGAACCCGGCCGGATCGTGTCCACGATTGTCCAGGTGTCGTTCGCCCCCGGCGTCGCCTCCGCGTTGCCCGCGACGTCAACCGCCGTGGTGGCGAATTCGTAGGTTCCGTCGGCGGTGGCGGTGAAACTGAATTGGCCGATGTTTCCCGATTGCGTGGCGTACGACGTCCACGTGACGCTCCCGCCCGTGCGGTACCAAAGCGTGACACTGGCCACGCCGGTCCCGTTTCCGTCGCTCGCCGAGTACCCGACGAAGAACGTCCACGAGTTCTCGTACGGCGGAAGGGCGCTCGCAGCGGACGTCGGAGCGTCCTGGTCGATCATGACGAAGCCCTCGGAGTGGCTCGTACCCATGTCGACCCCGCGCGGATTGGTCTGGAAGCCGTATGACGCGTAGGAGACCTTGACCGTCGTGCTGTTGTCCGTCGCCGTGTTCGAGTTGATGTACCGCCGGTCCGTCACCAGGATCCAAGGCTGCATTCCGCTAGCCGTCGACGCATCCCATATCGGCGATCCGTTGTCGTCGACGAGGATGTGCGCCCCCGCGACGGGTGTCAGCCCGTTCGGCCAGAAGACGTCGACCTCGAGGAAGTTTCGGACCGTCAGGTTCCCGGCCGCTTGGACGGAGTGGGTCGCAAACGGGGTGTTCAGGGCGACGGCCTCGGTGTAGTTGTCAACGTAGAAATCGTAACTGCCCACGGATGAGAACGTACCGTTCTCGATCGTCAGGCGCGACGTGAACGTCGCGTTGCCCAAGATGTAGACGCCGTCCGCGTACGAAATCTGGACCGGCGGACCCGCCCCGACGCCTCCTTTCGTGATGCCGGAAATCGAGTCGCCCGAGGACCATCCGTTCGCGACGAACCCGCCAATGATGCCGATTGCATCGCCCCCGCGGCCGCCGTCGTTGCCGTCCACCGCGTCTCCGCCACGGCCTCCTTGGAGCGTCGTAATCGAGTTCAACACGAGGGTAGGCGTCACGAGAATCGGCGCGAGCCCTACCGCGCTTCCCCCGTTGCCGCCGAATTTCCCTCCGATTCCACCCGTGCCGCCGGTGACGGCCTGAACGTCGTTGGAGGTGAGCGTGGTGGCGTTGAACGCCCCGTCGTTGTTTCCGAGGGCGATCGCCGTGGTGGCGTTGCCGCCGTGACCGCCGCGGACCCCGCGGCCTCCGTCGCCGCCCGTCAGCGTTGAGATGGTGTTTGAATCGACGACGGCCGACTGGATAACGGACAAGGCTTCAATCCCGGTCACGCCGCCGCCCGGCGCACCCAGGCCGTTCCCGGCGCCGTTCGAGCTCGTGTTGCCACCCAGGCCGCCGCGAAGGACCTGGATCGTGTTCGACGTGGCAGTCGATTGTGCAACGGAAATCAGGAAGACGCCGTATGCGTCCCCGCCAATGCCACCGTTCCCATCCGTCACGAGGCCGTGTCCGCCGGGGCCGCCAACGCCTCCCGTGGCGGCCGTGATCTGGTTCTGATCGACCCGACCGGCGACGTCCGCGAAGGCGATCTCGACGCCGATTGCCGTCCCCGCATCCCCGCCGCGGCCCCCGACGTTGGTGGTCGCGCTCCCGCCACCCGTTCCACCGCGACCCCCGCTGACGCCCGTGACGGTGTTGCCTTGCACGAACGCATCCGGGGTGGCTGCGACGACGATGCCCGCCGCGGGGCCGCCGTTTCCTCCTCGACCGGCCGAGCCGCCCGCGTTCGCCGCGCCGTCTCCGCCCCGGCCGCCGACAATCGTGTCAATCGTGTTCCCGACAATCGACGCGGAAGGCGCGCCCGTGACGTAGATCCCGAGGGCGATCGCCCCGTCACGGCCATCGGCTCCCGGCACGATGGCGTTGCCGCCGCGAGCTCCCTGGACGCCGGTGATGACGTTCGACGAAACGTCCGCCGTCGCGCCCGAGACCAGGATGCCGACCGAGAACGCTCCGCTCACGTTCGTAATCGTGTTGCCCGTGATCGTCGGCGTCGAGGGCTGCTCGACGTCAATCGCCACCGCAGTCCCGTTGATTGCGTTGCCGTCGACCGTGCCGCTCGAGGCGTTGAGGTAGATGCCGAACGCGGTCGTCCGCCGGATCGTGTTGTGCGTAACGTCGCTGCTCGAAGAGACAAGAGCGAAGCCGATGCCCGCTTGGATGATCGTATTGTCGTGCAAGGACGGGGAGCTCGAGAGCGCCGTCACGGCGCGATCCGCGCGATCGAACGTGGACCAGGAGACGGAACCCGACGAACTCGCATTGAACTGAACGCCCGTCCATGGAGACGCGGAGGCGGTGTTGTTCGCCCCGAACGTGATGAGCTTTCCCGACGTCCCGTCGGCGACCAGAGAACCTTCGACGAAGAGGTGCGTGAGCGGATCGAACTTGACCGTCGTACCCGGTCGAATCGTCAGGGTGGCGGGCGCTCGGACCGTCACGTCCCGCATGACGACGTACGTCGTGTCGTTGTCGCCCCACACCGTGTCCGTCGTGATGAGGCCGCGGACGTACGTCGTCGCGGCGACCGAAGGCGCGACGAGCAGGAGGGCGCCCCACGCCGCGGCGAGGAGCAGGAGGACGAGCGCGATGCTTCGCAGGGCCGAGGGGGAATCGTGGGGGCGCATGTGGGCGATGGCTCCCGGGCCGACAGGGCCCCGGCGGAACGCCTCCCCGTTTCCGCCGACGATATATTATCCACGTGCCGCCGTTATCGCGTGGGATAACCTATCCCGGGCTGGGTCCGGCCCGCTCGTCGTCCGGATGCGACAAGGTTCATTACCACCGGGGAAGTTCGCGCGCCGTGAGCCGCGCAGGCCTCGATGCGATCTTCTCCCCGACATCGATCGCGGTCATCGGCGCGTCCCGCCACCGAGCGAAGATCGGATACTCGATCCTTCACAACCTGATCGTGAACGAATATCAAGGGACCCTCCATCCGGTGAATCCGAAAGCCACGAGCATCCACGGGATCCGCACGTACCCGAGCGTGCTGGCGATCCCGGATCCGGTCGACCTCGCGATCATCACGGTGCCGGCGGAGGTCGCGCTCGCCGCGGTCGAAGAGTGTGGGAAGAAAGGGGTCCCGGGTCTCGTCGTGATCACGGCGGGCTTCCGGGAAGTCGGAGGGGCGGGGATCGAACGGGAGGAGCGGCTGCTCGCCCTCTGTCGACAGTATCAGATGACGATGATCGGTCCGAACTGCATGGGCGTCATCAACACGGACCCCGAGGTCCGCATGGACGCGACGTTCGCGCCGACGCCCCCTCTCCGCGGGGACATCTCGCTGGTCTCCCAAAGCGGGGCGCTCGGGATCGCGATCTTGGACCACGCGAAGTCGCTCGGCATCGGCTTCGCGAAGTTCTGCTCGCTCGGAAACAAGGCCCAGGTCAGCCTCAACGACCTCCTCGCGATGTGGCATGGCGATGGGCAGACGAAGACGATCCTTGCGTACATCGAGAACTTCGGGAACCCGGTCAACTTCGTGCGAATCGCGCGGGATGTCACGAAACGGAAGCCGATCATCGCGGTGAAGTCGGGCCGCTCGGAAGCGGGGAGCCGCGCGGCCGTCTCTCACACGGGTTCCCTCGGTGGCTCGGATCTGGCCGCGGAGGCGGTGTTCAACCAGACCGGCGTGCTCCGTGCGAACTCCATCGAGGAGCTGTTCGACAACGCAATGGCTTTCTCCCTCCAGCCCCTCCCTCGCGGAAACCGGGTCGCCGTCGTCTCCGACGCCGGAGGGCCCGCGATCATGTGCGTCGACGAACTCGTGGCGCAAGGCCTCCGCCTCGCAGAACTCGACGCCGGAACGCTTGATTTCATGCGGACATGGGCGCCGCCGGAGGCTTCGCTCCGGAATCCGATCGACTTGACTCCTCAGGGCAGCCTCGACGACTATCGGCGCGCGCTCGACGCCGTCCTTCGTGACGACGCCGTCGACGCCGCGATCGCCATCTATGTGCCGCCGGTTCGAGTGGACGAAGTAGAGGTCGCGCGCGCGATCTGGCAGACGGCGGCGCAACGTGGGAAGCCGGTCCTCTGCAACTTCCTCGGACGCACCGAGGAAAGTCCGGGGTTCGCGGAACTCGTGAATCACAGCGTGCCGTCGTACCTCTTCCCGGAGAGCGCGGCCCGCGCCCTCGGCGCGATGTACCGGTACGCGAAATACCGGGCGCGCGAGGACGGGGAGACGCGGACGTTCCCGGTCGATCGGAGGCGGGCCGCCGCAATCCTCCGGCGCGCGCAAGATGAGGGACGGACGATGCTCCGGGATTTGGAAGCGCTGGACGTCCTCGACGCGTACGGCATCCGAGTCGTCCGGAGCCGGTTCGTCACCGACCTCGCGATGCTTCCGGCGGCCGCGAAGGACATCGGATATCCGGTCGTCTTGAAGGCCACGGGGTCGGGCTTGGTCCACAAGACCGACTTCCGCGCCGTCGTCCTGGACGTCCGCACAGAAGAAGACCTGCTCGACGGCGCGACCCAGATGCGAGACCGACTTCGCGAAGCCGGGACGGCGTTCGACGGGTACGTCGTCCAGGAGTTCGTGCGAGGCGGCAAGGAAGTCATCCTCGGGATGACCCGCGACAAGGTCTACGGCCCCTTCCTCGTCTTCGGCCTCGGCGGAATCTACGTGGAGTACCTGAAGGACGTCGCGTTCGGACTGCCGCCGCTCACGGATCGAGACGCGCGGCGGATGATCGAATCGATCCGGACGTATCCCCTCTTGGAAGGCGTGCGGGGCGAGCCGCCGAGCGATGTCGACGCGCTCGTGGATGCCGTCCTGCGGCTCTCCCAACTCGTCCTCGACTTCGAGTCGATCCAGGAGATCGACCTCAATCCCGTCGTCGCGCTTCGGAAAGGAGACGGCTATCGCGCCGTCGACGCCCGGATCGTCCTCGGCCCGGCCACGAAGCTCCCTCATCCCCCGGGTTCAGACGAGGGTGCGCAGAGCTCGATCCATATTCCGTCGGGATCCACGACGTAGGCGAGGATCGACCGGCCCTCTTCGAAGGGCGGCTCGCCGGCACGCGCCCCCGACGCGAGGAGTTCGCGGTACGCCGCGTCGACGTCCTCGCACTCGAACGCGATATGGTCGAGTTCATCCCCGTGGCGGTACGGACCTTTGAAGAACCGCGATCCCTCCGGGTACCAGTTCAACTCCAGGACCTGCTTCGATCCTGCACTGTGGAGTTCGGCCCACTCGCCCCCCGTCTCGGGGACCGATTGCCGCCGGCCCAAGCGCATCCCGAGCGCGGATGTGTAGAAGCGGATCGATCGGTCCATGTCCTGCACCTGGATCCCGACGTACGCGAGACGGTACCGCATGGGAATCGCTCGGTCAAGCGGGCCGGCCGCGATAAGCGCTCTGCCGCCGAGCGACGGCGCGGAACCCTTGTAACGTGGAAACGCCATGCGCCTGCCGGGGTCGACCCTCTGATCCAGATCGATGTCGACGTTCCCGACAAGCCGGGGGAGCTCGCGAAACTTGCCGCGATCCTCGGCGAAGCCGGAATCAACATCGACGCGATCAGCGCGGAGTCCACCGGTGGACGATCCTACATGGGCCTCGTCGTGAACCAGCCGATACAGGCCCGAGAGGCGCTGATGAAGCGGGGGTATGCGTGCTCGAGCCGAACGGTCCTGGTGGTCCGCCTCGACGACCGGCCGGGCGCGCTCGCGAGCCTCGCCCGCCGCCTCGGCGATGCGGGGGTCGACATCGTGAGCCTGATCCATCTGGGCAGCGTGGGCGGACACGCCCAGGTGGCCCTCGGCGTGGACAACCTCGAGAAGGCGCGCTCCCTCGTCTGAGCGGCCCGTCGTCGGTTTTCGAGCTTCATTCTCGCATCCGATAACGAAACGGCGCGCCTCGGAACGAAACGCTCAAGAGCGAACTCGTGTCTATCATGACCGCCCAGGCACACCGGAGGCGAACGAGTGCCCAGAGAGACGTCCGGCGACGACGCGGTCCCAAGGGATGGCTTCGGTCAGGTCCCGACGCACTTCGCGATCCAGGGTCCCAAGAAGGTTCCGCGGGTCGACTACGAACGGATCTTCGTCCTCGATGAGGAGATGAAGCTCCTCGGCGAGTACGCCCTCCGGGACGACTGCCCTCTCGAGTACGACGACCTCAGGCGCTTGATCCCCGTGAGTGGACTGCGGCACCTGGTGCCGGTGTACCAAGGCGAATACGCCTTCACCCCGTTCCGCGTCGAACGGCTTTGGCTTGTCGTGCTCACCCACGGGGTGCCGCGCGTCGAGGAACGCGGTGCGATCGGCACCTTGCTCGCCGCGATGCAGGCCCACCTCCCGTCGAGCCTCTTGCCCGCGCTGGCGGAGAGAGAAGCGACGCTACGCGACCTGGAGCGAGACATCGAGCGGCGCGAATCGAACGTCGCGGTGCGGGAAACGCGCGCGGCGCAGCTCGAGGAAGACGCCAAAGAAGCGACGGCCAACGTCCGGGAACTCGAGGCGGGGGTCCGTGCACGGGAAATGCGCATCGACGCCCTCCGGGACTACGCGGTCGCCTTGCAGCGGGCGTTCCGGACGGCGAACGGGAAGCCGGACGTTTCCGATGGCCCGGAAGAGAATCCGCCTCCGCCCGACGTCTCCGCCCCGCCTCCGTGACCTCAGCTTCTCACTCCCGATAACCAAATCCCTTCCCTTAATAACATTCAGCCCGCTCGATTTCTTCATCAGTAGATTGCGAGGGAATGCCCTCGCGATACGAGGCGGGCAGCGAATGCTAGGGGCGATCGAGACCCTGCTCTCCGGCATCCTAGTACGAGGACTCAGCCCTGCGCTTCTCTCCGTCCTCATGGCCGCGCCGCTGAAGAAAGTGTCCCGCGCGCAACTGAAGAAAATCTACGTCCTCGACGAGCGCGGCGAGATGGCGGGCGAGTACGTGCTCGACGCGGATTGCCCGCTCGACTTCAACGACTTCCTGAAAGTGCTGCCGAACGAAGGGATCGGCGATCGCGACTCGCTGTTCGTCGGAGAGTATGTGTTCACCGCTTTCCAGAGCGGTAAATTCGTGTTCGTCCTCCTGTCCCGCGGCCATCTCGCTTCGGAGGACTTCGACTGGACGGGACTGCTGCTCACCGCCGCGGATTCGCATCTCTCGCAGAGCGCTGGTCGGACCGCCGCCCCTCGCGTCGCCGAGGCGCGGCCCGCTGCGGACAAGGCGCTCGGGGAACGCGAGTCCCGACTCGCTGCGCGCGAACGAACCCTCGCAGAGCTCGAAGTGAAGCTGAAGGCGGAAGCGGCGAACCTCCAGGGACGTCAGGAGGAACTGAACCGACAGAAGGCGCAACTCGCCGCGGTCGCCGACTACTCCGCCCGGATGCAGGACGGCGTCGCGCAGGGCGTCTCGCGGGCGGTGAAGACACTCGAGGAAGCCGAGACGATTTCGGCGGCGACCCGGGCCGAGTCGAAGAAAGCGGAATCGAAGGCCACGGACGACGCACGACTGCAGCTCGAGCAGGAGCGCAAGGCGTTGCAGTCGGCGAAGGCCGACCTCGAGACGAAGTACCGCGACGCGATCGCCGAAAACGCGCGGCTCGGGAAGGAAGCCCAGGAGGCCGTTGCGACGCTCGAGCGAGAACGGGGCGAGACCGCAGCCCATGCCGCCGAGGAAGAGAAGACCCGGCATGAAATCGAGATTCGAGTCGCGGAGCTGAGCCAACGGTTTGCAGCGATGGCGAAGGAGCGCCTCGTCGCCTCTCACCGACCGCCCGGAGAACCGTCCGACGAAGTGAAGAAGGCGGTCGAAGGGGAGAAAGGGGAACTCGCTCGGGAGAGGAAATTCCTCCAACGACGGGCGATTGAGTTGCTCGACCGCGAAGAGCGCGTGCGGGATCGCGAAGGACGGGTCGACGAACGAGAGCGGGATCTCAACCGCCGCGAGGAAGGGCTGGCCGCCCGCGAGAATGACCTCGAGCGGTCGAAGACGCTCCTCGCGCAAGCGCGGCCGCAACCCCCCGAGGTCCGGGCCGAAACCGACGAAGCCAAGAAGGACATCGAGCGGCGAGTGAAGATCATCCAACAGAAGGCGCTCGAGCTGCTCGACCGCGAAGAGAAGCTGCGGAAGCGGGCCGCGGAACTCGAGGCGATGGAGTCCCGCCTCTCCGGGCGCGTGCCGGCGGAGTAGCCCATTCCCTCCGTGTAATCAGGTGAGATAACTACCAAAGGGCTCTTATATAGGTCGCTCGGGCCTGAAATCCTGTTTTCGGTGGGGGGAGTCGCCTTCACCGGAGGGTTTCCGCAATGCGCCGATCGTCCGCGGCCCCGATAGCCCTAATCCTGATTCTCAGCGCACTCGCTGTGGCGCTGGTTCCGGTTCACCCGGCGGCCGCCGATCCCACGTCGACGAACAACCTGGATGGCACCTCGGACGTCGTCTGGAACTTCTCAAATCCCGCCAATTACACGCTCTCCAATGTTCGAGCGGCCGGTGGCTTGGCCACACTGCTTCCACAAGTCACGTGGTGGAACAGCACGACCGCCGCCGATTTCGCGGGACCCGACGGTGCGACGAACGTCGACTACACGACGTATCCCGGCGACATCGTGCTCTCGACGACATCGGGAGCGTCTACGCTCCTCACGATCCAGCCGGACCCGGCCGCGGGCCTCGACGCCTATCTCGACCGGGGCTCCGTGACCCTCAACCACGGCGGCGATACGACCCTGATCTACGACGCCCGGGGCTCGACGAACCGCCGGCCGATCCTCCGGTTCAGCTTGGCGTCGATCCCCGCGGGTGCGGTCATCGACGACGCGAAACTTGGCCTGTACATGTCCGCCGCCGCAGCCAATCCTTCTCCGGCCGAGCTCCACGCCGTGACGCCGACCTGGGCCGAAGCCCAGGTGACGTGGAACGACCGGCTCACCGGGACGCCTTGGACGACGGCCGGGGGCGACTACGACGCGCGCGTGATCGATGTCCAGAGCCTCAACGCGGTCCTCGGGTGGAAGACGTGGAACGTGACGCAAATCGTCGACCTGTGGTATCGCAGCCGCGTCCCGAACAACGGCATGATCCTGCTGGGCTCGGCCGGCGGGACAAACCTCGACAAGACGTTCTGGTCCTCCGACTACGCGGTCGATCCGACCCTCCGGCCGAAGCTCGACATCCGATATCGAGTCCTCGGCGCGACAGGGGAGTACATCTCGAAAGTCGGCGGCCCGGGCTCCCTCGTGGCGTGGCAGTCCATTTCGTGGAATCTCACCGAGCGCTCCTACGTGTCGGACGAATTCAACGGAACGAGCCTCGATCCGAAGTGGACGTGGACGAACCAGCCTGCCGTGTACGATGAAGGCACGACGACGCCGGGGAGTCTGCACATCGTCTCGAGCACGGGCGTCGACTTCGACGGAGCGACGTTCACGGGCAACGTCCTCGCGAACGAAGTGGTCGGCGACTTCACCGCGATCGCGAAGATCAGCGGCAATCCGACGGTCGCGGGCCAGAAAGCGGGCCTC
>DASPXQ010000124.1:0-12176 GCA_035637195.1 Thermoplasmata archaeon
AGGATGCCGTCCCGCCGGGCGATCGTCACACCGAGGATGTCCGGGACCCGGCGCAGCTCGGCCAGGACGGCCCGCAACCGCACGCTCGGATCGTCGGCCATCTCACCTCACCCCGATGATCATCTCGGCGAGCAGGAGGAGGGCGTCCCGCAGCCCCTTGTTCTCCGTCGCGACGGTCGGCACGACGGCGACGTCCTGCGGCAAGTCCATCCGATGGGCGATGTCCTCGGGCGCCATCGCGCCGGGAAGGTCGCTCTTGTTCGCGAGCACGACGAACGGGATGCGCGGGCCCACGAGCTCGAGCATCTGCTTCGCCCGAGGCAGCTCGTCGGGATGGGTCGCGTCGACCACGAGGAGCACGCCGCTCACCTCGCGCGCGAAGATCTTGAAGATGAACTCGAATCGCTCCTGGCCGGGCGTCCCGAACATCTCGGCCTCGACGCCCGTGACGTTCACGCTGCCGTAGTCGAACGCGACGGTCGTGCCCATCCGGTCGATGCTGATCGATTTCTCGGACAGGGAGCGCACGACGGTCGACTTGCCCGCGTTGAACGGCCCGGTGACGAGGATGCGCGGGAAGTACACCGTCAAGCCGATGAGGTCCTTGAACGCGTACGGGATCCAGTTCGTCCGGATGCCGTCCGTCTCCATCTGGGAGATCCGCATCGAGTTCCGGACGATGCCGCCTCGCATCGACGACTGGAACTCTACGACGAAGTCGGACATCGAGCGGATTTGTTGGAGGTCGTCCTCCACTAGGGTCCAGTTGATGAACAGGAAGCAGATCACCGAGCCGGCGTTCCGGGCCGCCTGGATGAGATCCCGCCAAAGCCGCATGACGGCCTCCTTGGGGAACCGGTCCATCAGGAACTCCATCGAGTCGATGACGATCCGCGACGGATGCTCCGCCTCGATCGCCGACCGAATCGTGTCCGCGATGTTCGCGAGGCTGCCGACGTCCCCGATGCGGTACCGCTCCTGGCTCGGGAGCAGAAGCTGGGACGAGGTCGCGTCGACGAACACGAGCTTGTCCGCGCTCACCGCGCCGAAGCGCTTCAGCTCGTTTCGCGCCAGCTGCGGCGCGCGGAAGAAGTCGACGTACAGGGAGGTCTCGCCGGCCTTCGCGCCTTGGACCGCGAGGTTCTCGCCGAAGATCCGCTTCTCCGTCGGCTTGTCGCTGAACAGCAGCAAGGTCGAGGGGCGCGGGAAGCCGCCGCCGAGGCGGTCGTCGAGGACAGGGATCCCCGTCTTCGCGCGCGGGCTCGTCGCCCGCGGCGTCTGCATCACAGCTGTACCTCCGCCGCCGGGAGCTGGAGGAACGGATGCCAGGACGCGTCCACGCGAAGGCCCCGCATGTGGTGGATGCGGACTTCGCGGTCCATCGAGTCGGTGAAGCGCATCTCGACGACGCCATCGACGAGGGAGCGGAGGAGGTTCATCGTCATCGGCTCGTGGACGCCGTCCTGCACGGCGTACAGGATGAACCCGAGGTTCGTCTTGGCGCGCGACGTGACGATCTGAAAGAACTTCGCGATCGCCTGCGTCGAGTTGTGCAGGAACAAGGTGGAGATCGTGTAGAAGTAGATCCGGACGGGCGTTCCAAGCTCCTGGGCCGCCTTGCTCATCGCCATCCCGATCCCCTCGAGGTTCGAGAAGCTGGAGACGAGGAAGGTCTTCTTGCCCGCGATCGGCTCGGGCCGCTCCGACGACGTCGCGCTGTAGCAGTCCACGAAGACGAACGACTTGCCCTCATGCGGCTCGACGTCGAAATGCAACGCCTTCGCCCGGGCGCGGAACTCGTTCGGGTGGAGGTCGAGGGTCACGAATACGACGCGCTCGCCGGACCGCAGCGATTCGCGGACTCGCGCGACGACGTACTCGAGCTTGCCCACGCCCGGCGGGCCGCTGAGGAGGATCGAGTAGTTCGTCGGGAAACGGTCCTCCAAGTCAGGACACCTCGCATCGGGCTTGCGCTCGCCCGCTCGAGGGTGTTGGCTGATTCACCAAACCGCTCGATGTTCCGTTTTGTAATATATAGGGCGTGCCCCAGTTCTCAGGCCTGAGAATTCGCGCCGTCTCCGGAGGAAAAGGCCGGCGTGGCGGCGAGGAAAGCCTATTACGCGAGGCCCCTATGCGGCGCGGAAATGCCTCCCGGCGCGGTCGAACTGAGCTATCTCGAAAAGAGGGTCCTCTTGGTCCTCGGCGAGCGGAAGAAGGCGACGCCGGAGGAGATCCGTTCCGCGGGCCGGTTCCGCGAGAACGTCGAGGTGATGAACGCCGCGTCATGGCTCCAGGCGAAAGGCCTCGTCTCGATGAAGGAACGGGTGGTCCGAACGTACCGGCTCGCCCGGCCCGGCGTCGCGCGCAAGCAGCCACCGGAACGGAAGGCGTTGAAGGCGGCGATCAAGGCGGGCGGCCGGATCGAGGTCGAGCGGCTGAAGGCCGCATGCAAGTTCACTGACGCGGATCTGGCGGTCGCCCTGGGGTGGCTCCGGCGCAAAGGCTGGGCCGACGTCGACCGCCGGGCGACCGGGAGCGTCGTCATCGTCACGCCCGCGGGCCGGGCCGCCGTCGATTCGAACGGCCCCGATGAGCTGCTCCTCCGCCGCCTCTCGAAGGAGGAACTCCCCGAAGAAGGGATCGACCCGAAGGTCCTCCGAGACCTCAAGTCGCGCCGCGATCTCGTGCGCGAGCGAGAATCCGTCCGGCGGGAGATCGCCCTGACGCCCGCGGGCGAGCGGGTCCTCGCCGCCGGCGTCGATCTGAAGGAAGAAGTCGCACAGCCGACGACGGACCTCCTGCGGTCCGGGAAGTGGAAACAGGTCGAGTTCCGGCGGTACGACACGCGCGCCTTCGCCCCGCTCGTCCGGCCGGGGAAGCGGCACGTCCTCGGTGCGTACCTCGCGAAGATCCGGCGGATCTTCCTGGGCATGGGCTTCACCGAGATCGAGGGGGATTTCGTGCAGTCGTCGTTCTGGAACTTCGACGCGCTGTTCCAGCCGCAAGACCACCCCGCGCGGGACCAGCTCGACACGTTCTACCTCGCGAAGCCCGCGACGCGGCCGCTCCCGGACGCGGAGCTGGTGCGCCGCGTCGCGGAGGTCCATGAGACCGGCGGGAACACCGGGAGCACAGGATGGCGGTACACGTGGGATCGTAAGGAGGCGGAGCGGGCCGTCCTCCGCTCACACACGACGCCGATCACGCTGAAGTGGCTCTCGGAGCACCCGGTCCCCCCGCAGAAGGCGTTCATCATCGGCCGCAACTTCCGGCCCGACGCGGTTGACTGGAAGCACCTGCCCGAGTTCCACCAGATCGAGGGGGTCGTCATGGAGGACGGCGCGAACCTCGCGCAGCTCATCGGCGTGATCGAGGAATTCTACCGCCGACTCGGCTTCACGAAGGTGAAGTTCCGCCCCGGCTACTTCCCGTACACGGAGCCGAGCATGGAGCCGGAGGGCCAGCTGCCCGACGGACGATGGCTCGAACTCGGCGGGAGCGGGATCTTCCGGCCGGAGGTCACGGGTCCGATGCGCCTCGGGGCGCCCGTCCTCGCATGGGGCCTCGGGCTCGAGCGAGTGATCATGGCGATCGAAGGCATCACGGACATCCGGCAGCTGTACCTCAGCGACCTCGATTGGCTCCGGGATCACCGCGCGATCCTTTGAGCGCTCGGCCTCCACGTTGAAATTCACGCAGGAATCTTTATCTGCAATTCAAGACTCTGCGCCGCGTCCGCCTATGTCCGCCGACGAAGAGATCGCCGCGGGAGAACAGGCCTTGGGTCAGCTCGATTACGATTCCGCATACAAGCATTTCGACAAGGCGATCAAGGCGGACCCGAACAGCGCGATCGCCCACTTCGGGAAGGCGGAGTCCGCGCTCGGCGTGCCAAAAGCCGAGACCGACGAAATCCTCGGGCTCTACAAGAAGGCGATCGAGCTCGACGGCCAGAATCCGGCCTACCGGGATGCGCTCGCCTCGTTCTCCGTCGACCTCGGCCGGTTCAACGAGGCGGAGGAGCAGTACAACGCGGCCGCGAAGCTGGACGAGGATAACGCGGCGTTCTACTGGTCCGAGTTTGCGGTCCAGTACGCGCACAAGGCGCCCGTGATTATGGAGCAGTTCCTGGACGACAAGACCCGGGACATGATCCGCCAGAAGGCGCTGACGTACGCGTTGAAGGCGCTCGGCATCGAGAAGGAAGAGGCGAAGCGCCTCCTGTAGCCGGCTAGGCCCGGACGCCCGGACGCCGCGCGCCGCGGCCCGTGCGGCATTCGACGCACACGCTTCCGACGAGGTGCTCGTCGCACGCGGGCCGGCCGCAGGCCCGGCAGGACAGAAGGGTCGGCCGACGGCAGATGTGACAGAGGACCGCGACGGCCATGGCCCATGGAAGGCGGGGCCGAAGCATCAGGCTTTGCCGTGGGGGAGTCGCGAGATTCTCCAGACCGTGAACATGTTTACGAGCCTGCCGCGGAGCAATTCGATAGGCACCCCGAACCTCACGCGGTGACCGCGACCTGTGCCATCATGATGGTCGCCCGGAAACAGCGGTGCGGTGGGCGCGGGGTTCCTTCTCGGGGGAACGAATCGCGTACCGATACAGCGAGGGAGATCACGCTCCCGGGAACCAACGATAGAACGCGGAGCCCTGGCTCCGATTCAGAAGATTCGGTCTTGGCCCCTTGCTTCGCTTTCGTCTTCCCGCGAACGCGCCCGACGGTTCCGGTGGCCGCCCCCACCTCTCTTGTTCGGTTTGCCGCCATGGATGACATTTCCACATAACGGCTAAATAACGAGTCGCCATTCCGGCGTCCGGACGAAGGAGGGGTTACTTGTCCTCATGGCTTCGAGTTCTCGTCATAGCCTCTGCGGTTCTGCTCGTCGCCGTCGTCTTCCAGTCGCCCTTCGTCGCGGCGACGGGGCCAACGACCCCTGCAGACACGAACGCCGCCTTGGCAACCAATGGAGGGACCATCTCGGCGAGTTCCTCTACGACGGGCTATGAGGCCTCCAAGGCGATCGACGGGAGCACGGCGACGTCGTGGGCCTCGAGCACCGGGACTCCGACCCTCACGGTGACCTTCTCCAACGCCTACTACATATCCGAGATCCACCTGCACATGGTCGGCGTGGCCCAGCCGGATATCGACCTATACGCCGATCCCGACGGCACGGGCGCGACGTGGAACCTCGTCAAGTCCGTCCGGGGGAACGGGAAACCTGGACCTCGTCGTTGCGTTGGGCTCCCCCGTTGCGGAACAAATCCGGGCCAATTTCCTGACGGCCGTCGTCCACACGCACACCTGGATTCACATGCACCGATACTGCGATCCGGAGACGGGCGTATGCGAATACTTCGAGCACGAGCACACCTTGACAGAGACCCATCCGCCCCGGGTCTCCGAGTTCGAGGCGTGGGGTACGCTCTCGGACCGGGATCAGGACGGCCTGAGCACAGGCTACGAGGAGTCGACCTGGTACCGCCAGGACGCCGTCGTCCAGGGCCTTCCGATCGCGATCCCGAACAACGGCGCCGACGTTCTCGTCCTGCCGCTGGAACGGCCATCTTGGTCCGGCGTCGCGACGCGGGCCTTCTTAGACCTCGAGGTGGACCACGCGACGCCGGGCGACCTCGCCGTCGCCGTGGGATCGTGGGACGGGACCGCGTGGCAGGACCGCCTCGCGTGGGTTCCCGGACCGTACGCGAACGCGACGATTTGGGACGCGGTCCGGATCCATCACACGCACTCGTACACGGGCTGCGAGCGGCATTTCCACGAGGACGAGGGCGTGTTCCATTGTCACGACGTCACGAGGTGGTACGAGGAGGACCACTACTATCCGGGGCAGGCGGTCTCCATGGGGACGGGGGGATCCCTCGGGCTCGATGTGGTCACCGCGACGACAGCCAGCGCGAGCTCCGTGACCGGTTCGATCTGGCACGTGACGATCGAACTGACGAAGACCGCCCTCGAGGCGTGGGAGTCGGACGCCGGTTTCCGCACCGTGAATGTGTCGGCCGCGGACCTCCACTCCCGGACGGCATGGCGGGTCCTCGTGCGGGACTGGAACCCCGATGCGGGCGGCGGGACGCTGCGGTCCGGATCCCTGCGGATCGAGGAGCGATCGGACGCCGACAACGACGACACGGATGAGGACGGGATTCTCCAAGACGGAACGGAGCGCGGGTCCGCTCTCCTGACGTTCCCGGTCGCGGTGGATACGGACTTCGACGGCCTGACCGACGTGTTCGAGAAGGACCCCCAGCCCCTGACGCTGACGATCGATGGAGCGACGGTCACGCGGACGCCGAAGACGAACCCACTCCTCGCCGACACGGACGGAGACGGCCTATCCGACGGCGAAGAGTGGGCCCCCGGCCGTGATGGCGTCATCACGGATCCTCTGGTGGGCGACACGGACGGCGATGGGCTGAACGATGGAGACGAATGGCGCCTGCACTTCACGGATGCCACGTGGTCGGACTCGGACGGGGACGGGCTCTCCGACTACGCGGAGGCCATCACCTGGGGCACCTCGCCGACGAACGCCGATTCCGACGACGACGGGTTGACGGATGGCCAAGAGGTCACCGATTCCCGATTCGTGACGTTCTCCTTCCCCCAGATCACGCTCGGCGGCAACATTGGGCACCGTCAGGGATTCATGACCCAAAACGCCACTGTGACTTGTCCTGGCTTGTGGAACCTCGTCGGCGAGCCGGATCCGCCGCCGGACGACTATCTCAACTTCTATTGGCTCCTTGACCCGAGTGGGTGTGCGGACGCGAAGCTGTCCAGTCCCTTCCTACACCTGAACGAGGCCATCGACGTTTCTCTGACATTCGACTACCGCCTTCAAGGGTCGGGGTCGGCGTCCATCCTCGTGGAGACGGCCGAAGGGCTCGAGGCCATCGAAGTTCTGGACGACACAGCCGGCAGCTGGACTTTCTCGCAAATCTCGCTGGAAAGCTGGAAGGCGGGCCTGACCACAATTCTTTTTTGCGGCACGTCCGACGACGCGGCCTTTGCATGGGGCCTGGATCGGGTCAGGATCACGGCCAAGACGAATCCGTGGGTCGACGACACGGACGGGGACGGGTTGCTCGACGGCGAGGAAGCGTCGACTTGGGGCTCCAACCCGTTGACTTGGGACAGCGACTTCGACGGGACCGCGGACTTCGTCGATCCGAACTTCGGACCCGACGACAAGCCTCCAAAGATCATGGGGCTTGATTCGGACGATTACCGGCGGTACCTGGTGGTCACTCTCGACGAAGCCTCCGGGGTCGCGACCTGGGACATCGGCGTCCAACTTTACAATGGAGAAATGCACTTTGGGGGTACCGTCGACGAACTCCCCGGCAAGCAATACCGAGTCACCTTCGCGTATTCGGGAGCGGCCACCGCTGTCGACAACGCCTGGATCAACCTGGAAGACGCATATGGCCAAGAATCGCGGATATGGTACAACCTCACGCTCGACCCGAATGGCGATGCGACGACCAACCCCAATTTCCTTCAAATCGGAGAAGTGAGCACCGAGTACCCGGCTCCGTATAAGACGCTAACCCCCTCGGTCTCTGTCGGGTGGGCGGTCGTCGCCGGGACCCGCTCCATGATCATCATCGGGATGATTCTGGTCGTTCTGTTCTGCTGTACAGCTCCGAACGGCAACCAGGCCCCGTCGAGTCCAACCCCGGCAAATGTTTACCTGGATCAGGACGCGAACGCGCTTCAGGAATGGTCCACGCAGATCGGGACCGTCTCCCTCTATGAGGGCTTCTCGACGGAATCGGGAGGCTACCTCCGCGGCGTGGGATGGAACTTCATCTCCGCCCTGTACCCGTCCGTCACCCTCGACTTTATTGGAACGATCCTCACGTCGGGCGCCTACGTACAAGAGGGCGACCTGTGGTTCGTTGATTGGGAGGGCGTTGTCTCGGGCATCGCGACTCTGTACCACCTCCTCATCCGCGACGGGGTCATCCTGTGGCTCGATACATCTGAGATTGTCGTGGATGAGATCGGCAACACCGTGAAAATCGGCGATCGGAATGTGGCTGAGCACTTCGCGAAACGTCACACCGAGAACCCTGATCTTTACCCCACATTGCCTGCCTATAAGGATGAGATTAGACGCAGCCTACAAAGAGCCGACGAAATCTGGCATAGCAGCTCGGGCGAAGGATGGCTCTATGTTCGCTGGGTCTCAGGCAACCTGGGTTTTGTCACGATCGTCAAGGATTCAGGATGGTATGCAACTGCTTGGTTTATGGGCAGGCGCAGCATATATGGCTGGGCGCACACCCTTCCCCCGGGCGCAAAGTACGATATGTGCATATACCCTGTCCCGGCTCCGCGATGATAGCCGTGAGCGTTTTCCGAAGAGAAACGCGGCCCTATGCGCGTCTCACCCTGGGAGTGTCTCAGGAAGGGGACGTGTTCCACATCGGCGACGGCTCTGTGCTTGTTACGCTTGTCGTAGAAATCGACTTTGAGTCAGGGGAGCACGTTACTCTCAGGGTTCCTGAGACCGGAATTTCCAATCTGGCCGAGTCGATTCGTCAGCTGAGCGCGCGTCACGAAGGCAGAGCGTCGCTCGGGCTTGATGTGCCTACGTTCGACTTGTTCCTTCGGTTGACGGAACAATCACAGGTCTTAGTGGATGTCGTTCCTGACCCGCTGTTTCTTGGTGTTGTCCAGCAAGGTGTTGCGAGCGTTGGTGAGACAATCCGCAACGAGTTGGAAAGGCTTCGAGACTTGCTGAAACTTTCATCTGAGGGAGAGGCGACGGCGTGGCAATTGATCGGTTCGAGTATTGAGAAGCTCTCTTCGTCGGTGATGATCTCGGGCAAGAGCGAACCGGGCCTCCCGTTAGGAGACATCGCATTCCATCTCCGCGAGCTCCATTTCTGGACACGTTCTCGTGAGTTGTTGGAAGCTCTGCAGCGCCTGATCCGCGGGTCCAGGTCGGTCCTGCCGCAGTCTTCAGTATCTGATCTGCAGAGCGCTCTCGAAGCTTTGCAACAATCGGTTGGCGGGCAGAAGGACTAGGCGTGGTCTCGATAGCGCACATCCCGCCTCCACCAGTGGGATCCGATATCTCGTTGTTGTCCAAACCGTCATCGGTGCTAACATAACTCTCGACCGAACTCCTATTGAGACACCGCATGGATTAATCTCCTTCGCGGTCGAGTGGCCCGCAGAGGGCCAAGGCTCGATTGTTAACACCCTTCTGACTCTCGTTCTCGACATCCGATGCGATGCCGGATTCCGAATGCAGCTTACCATCCCGGACGCATCGATTGACGGAGTCTTGGCCCCGTTGAGGGATCTAGCCACAAAGATGGAATCCTGCTCAAAAGCCGTCGCTAGACGCATAGACGCATATAAGAACGAGACTCGCGGGTCTCTACAAACCCCTGATGAGGTGTGGCACAGCTCCTACGGTGCGGGTTGGCTATACGTCCGGTGGGTCGAGGAGAACGTCCAGGGGTTCATCACGATTCTCAACGATGACCGTACCTTTGCCACGGCGGGGTTCAGGTACGCGAAGGCCATTTTCTCGATTTCCTATTCCAGGGTTCCCGGGGCGAGGTTTGATGAGTGCATCTACCCTATCCCGGCGCCTCGATAAATGCCGAGGAAGGATGAACGCCACGCTGCCCCACGGACGAATCGCCTTCCTGATTGACAGAAATGATATGCTCTCGCGGGACTCCGAAGGGAATCCCTTTTGCACACTCTTGATGGAGGCCACGCTCGACGACGGTCGGCACTGGCGGGCTAGGATTCCTGACAACCCGATTAAGCCGATGTTCGACGCTGTCCGAAAGCTCGTCGACGGGGACAGTCGCATGTCTTTGGGTCTCGACACACCCCAGGTGGATCTCTGCCTCAGGTTCGATCCGGAGAATCGAGTCCTAGTCACCGTGCATCCCGTGCCAATCTCCCTCGGGACAGTCCGCCTTGGGACTAGGTCCGGTTCTGAGCAACAGATCCGCGATGTCGATACCCTCTCCGCGATCGCAGACATCGCGGGTGAGACGGGCGATCTTCGAGACCTGCTACAGGCAGACCTGAGGAAATTCCTCGGAGGGATTATGTTCACGGACAGCACAGGCTCTGTGTTGCGGGCAAACATCATGTTGGACGTTACCGATCTCCACTTCTGGACGAAGCCCCGCGACTTGCTCACCGCTATGCTCGCTCTCCTTGAAGACGTCGCATCCGACCGCCTAGAGCCAGGCACAGGGACGCCAACGCTAGTCCGAGATTCGGAGATTTGCTTGGGTCCTCTCCGGAAGATTACGGACCGGAGCAAATGAGCGCTAACGCGACGGCGACGATCGGATGGCGCGATCCCGTGTAGCGCCATGCCGAGCGGAGGACAACCCCGGCCGCAACGGGCTTGTGGGAGTGAGCGCTTCCGCGCCCTACCCCTCGGTCACATTCGAGCTGATGGGAACGATCCTCACGTCTGGCACATGCACCCAGGCAGGCGACGTATGGTACGTGGATTGGACAACCGTCGTCTCGGGGACGACCACACTCTGCCGCTTGGTCGTCCGGGACGGGGTCATCCACCTGGTAATCGTTGGCCCAGAGGCAACCATTCCGTTCTTCGTTACTACTGCCTTTAAGGCGGGGACGACGGTTCGCGGAGTATACAACCCGAATCCCACGATCCTAGAGCAATGGCTGGGCGTCATGAGTCTGGTCTGCAACAACGATCAATACCCCTTGCACTTGTTTCGGCAAGATCGAAGATCGCCCCAACAAGCCTTATGACATCATCGGGACGACCTGCCAGCCCTACGCCGTCCCTCCAATCCCATGGGGATCGGACATGATCGACCCAGTTCGGAGATGACCTCCCCCGAGCGAAAGGGTGAAACGGCTGCTCAGGAAGGGGAGTTCGGCCGAGGAACAACTTCGATTCCAGGAGGCGAGGGAGCACTACGCCGAGGCATTGCGCCTGGAGCCAAGCAGCCCTTGGTGCTTGTCCGCCATGGCGGGCCTCCTCGTCCGAATCGGAGACTATCAGGAAGCAATTCTGCTAAATCGACGCATTCTGAGCCTCGACCCGACGGACCACTCGCGCTGGCATGGCCTCGGAAATCTTCTTTTCGCGTTCGCGCGCAGGCCATCGGAGTCGGTTGATGCCTATCGCCGGGCCGTTGAGCTGGACCCTTCGAATCCCGCCTACCACGCGGGACTCGTCCAAGCCCTCTCGGTCTCGGGCGTGCACGACGAAGCCATTGACCATGGTCGAAGGATGGTTGCTGACCCAACAATCCGATTCGTCCGCGAATCTCACGATCGAGCGGCGTTGTTCGAAGTCTACGGGAATGCTTTGCTGCGCGCGGGTAAGGCGAAGGATGCTGTCGAGGCGTATCGCCGAGCCATCGAGATAGAACCATCCGATGACCACCGGTATGCCCTTGTAAGGGGTTTGTCGGCCGCGGGCATGCATGAGGAGGCAATCGGCCTTATTGAGAAGTTGCTTCAGGGAGGGCCGGAAGTTGTAGCAGTGGGAAATCGCGCGATTCTGTACGCCCATTACGGCGACGTGCTGCGGCGCGCAGGGCGCAGGAAGGATGCAGTCGACGCCTATCGCCGGGCACTGGACCTCGCCCCGAGGGAACCGGAGGCTAGGTCCCGGGCGGAGAAGGGACTAAAGGAGCTCGGAGAAACGAACGGATGACGCTGCGCAACCCACTGCAGCCTTGCTTTGGTGGGCTCGCGCGTCCGATTCGAGACGGCGAGGGGTGAACTTGCCGCGGCTGTCTCGTTACCCCAAGGGCCAGGTGGGTGACGCACTTGATCGAGAGGGCTGAACAAACATGGGCCCTGGAGCGGAGCCTTCTTGGCTTGCCTGATCGTCGCGCACCAGCTCGTCCCCAGTGGGGACATCCACCTCGTCATCGTCGGGGCTGCGTTCATGCTCCCGCTCTTCGTAATCACGGTCTACCAGGCGGGAACCGAGTCGCCGACTGGGGTGTTGAATCTCCGGGGGGCCGCCGCCCTGCGTCCTACATCGCCCGGAGTTCGCCGAACGTGGTGGACCGCTCCGCGAACGCGTTGTGCTTGTGGATCGACTCTTCCGCTTCGGACTTGACCCGCACCCACGTCGCGTCGGGCATCTTCGGGTACCTCTTCAGGAGG
>DASPXQ010000125.1:0-10326 GCA_035637195.1 Thermoplasmata archaeon
TCCCGAGAGTATTCCCCACCTGAGGGCAGATTATCCGCGTGTTACTGAGCCGTCCGCCGAGGTCTTGCACCTCTCGACTCGCATGTCTTAAGCGAACTCCCATAGCGGTGCCCGCCGGCAGGATCAACCGGAGTTGATCTCGCGCGACGGATATTACGCCATCTCAAAGGAATCTTGGCGAGGTAGCTCGAACATACCTCTGCCTTGATCGCGAGCGTCGGGTTCAAGAGGGCACGCGCCCGGCAAAGGGTGCGGGGTTCTCAAACCTCCACAGTGTCGGCCGCGTCAGAATGAGGCCCGTCACAAATCGGGGCCTTCGCCGAGAGCGGCCACCACGGACTCGGGCGACGGTGACTCGAATAGTTCGTCGCCTTTGCCGAGTCTTTCAAGAGATACCGGAGCGGGCTATATGAGTCTTTCGACTTCGCTTCGCATGGAGCCCGCGGGGCTAGCAATACTGATACCAGCGGGAATCGGACATCGCTCCGTGCAGTTCGTCCGAGACCGCGCGGATCGGGATGACGGGCATCGAGTACGTCGCGGGGGGATGCACGACCTGCGCGCCGACGAACCCGACGTTGTTCAGCGGGTTCACGTCGGCGACGAGGAGGAGCGGATCGAATTGCGAGTCGTGGCACGCACAATACACCGGGTCCTGCCCGTACACGTCGTACGTCGGCGGCGACACGGTGTAGTTCCGCGGGGGCGGCGGATCGGAGACCACGTGCCATCCCGGGTAGCAACAGAGGTGGGTGCAGCGGTCGAAGAGTGCGACGATTCGGATGTTGCGCAAGGGATCGTCGTAGAACAGACTGAACCCGGCCGGGAGGCCGTACGGAGTCGGATCGGGGGACCGGAAATACGCGTCGTCGCGAAGGACTCGAATCACGAGGGCCGGGAAGCCGGTTCCCAGGACATATGTGCCGTCCGCGCGAAACAGCCCCTTCCAGACCGCGTTCGCACCTTGCCATTCCGCGAAGTCCGTCACCCGCACCGCGGTTCCCGCCTTCGGATTCCACCACTGATCGGTCGGGAATTTCGTATACGTGAACCGGTCCTCGACGGTTCCGTTGAAGGGCACCGGGGCAGGAAGGAGCGTCCGGGCGAGGCTGAGCACCGCCCAACCCTCCGCCGCCTCTGCGGCGGCTGCGGCTCCCAGGACGAGCCCGGTTTCAATCCACTCGCGCCGCGTCAACGGCCTCTTTGACGACGGCGCCGACAAATCCGATCCCCCGAGACGGGCCCGAGCGGGGCCCATCGAAGTCCAACCCCTCCACCCGTTCTTGAACCTATGGTACGAATTGTCATGGCGGTGGATTCGTCAGGGACTCGAGCAGCTCGATCACATCACGGTCGCTCTCCACGTTGAAGCGGGCTCCAGACGGAGCGAGACCGACGCGGACGGAAAACGCCGAGGGTGGGAGGACCGCGAACATCGCCTCGTCGGTCCAATCGTCGCCCGCTGCGAGGAGGAAGTCCCAGGGCTCCCCGGAGAAACGGGTCGCAAAGTACGTGCCCTTGTTCACTCCGCCGCGGCGAATCTCGACGACGCGATTCCCGGACAGCACCTGCAGATCGAGGCTCGCGGTGAGCGACGTCAAGACGTCGACGAGCTCCCTCGCCGCGGCCGTCCCCGTCTCGATGTCGACCGAACGGTAGTGCCATGCGAGCGAGAAGTCCTTCTCTTCGACGGCGGAGCCGGGCAGCCGCTCGACGAAGCGATCGATGAACGGCCGCACGCGATCCTTCCACTCCACGTCCGCGGAAAGCATCGCCTTCCACTCGCGGTCCGCGCGGTCGCGCACCCATGCGCCGTGCTCCCCGATCAGGGTGATGGGGATCTCGCCGAACCACCGAGCCAAATCTCGGCGGGAGCGGCCGCTCACCAACGCGACATGATTTGCGGAGTCGGACGCGAGGTCCTTGAGGATTCGGGCAACCCACGGGTCCGGGGGGACCGCATCGCGGTCGATGGAGAACGGGACGAGGGTGCCGTCGTAATCGAGGAGGAGGAGACGCCTCCTTGCGGTGCGGTAAGCTTGGCGGATCTGATCCGTGTGTGCGGCGGAGAGTCGCTTGACGGCGAGGTCCTGCGAGAGCCGGACGACGTCGTCGAGACGTTCGAGGAACCGCATCGCCCAGGTACGCGCGTCGTATCGTCGGAGGCGGTCCTGCATCGCCCGGATGCGGGCCGCTTGCTCGTCGACGGGCATCGTCAACGCGCGGCCGATCGCGCGCACGATCTCGTCCGCATCGTTCGGGTTCACGACGAGCGCCTCGAGCAGCTCCCGAGAGGCCCCGGCCATCTCGCTCAGGATGAGGACGCCGTTCGGCTCTTGCCTCGAGGCGACGTACTCCTTCGCGACCAGGTTCATCCCGTCTCGGAGCGGTGTGATCAACGCGACGTCGCACGCCCGGTACAGGCCCAGGAGCTCCTCGAAGTCGAGTTGGCGGTACAGATAGCGGATTGGCGTCCATGCAAGCGTCCCGTAGCGGCTGTTGATCCGGCCGACCCGCTCGTCGATCTCCCGCTTCAGGCGGGCGTACTCGGCCACGCGCTCCCGCGACGGGACGACGGCGAGGACGTACGCCACCTTGCGGCGCCACTCCGGATGCGACTCGAGGAACCGGCCGAACGCCTCGAGCTGCTCCGGGATGCCCTTCGTGTAATCGAGGCGGGAAATCGAGAAGAGGAGCTTCGACGACCCGAGGGCCTTGCGGAGCCTCGCGATCGAACTGAGGGCCGCCGGTCCGACCGGTGCGGAGGCGAACGTCTCGACGTCGATCCCCAGGGGGAAGACGTCGGCCTGGACGACGCGGTGTTCCGCGGTGATTGTCCCGATGCGACTCTCATAGCCGAGACCGCGCCGCACGCTCCCGACGAACGCGCGCATGTAATCGTACGTGTGGAACCCGACCAGGTCGGCGCCGAGCACGCCTCGGAGGAGATCGCGGTGCCACGGCAGGAGACGGAAGACGTCGTACGGCGGGAACGGGATATGAAGGAAGAATCCGATCCGTGCATCGGGGGCGCGCTCGCGGATCATCTGCGGCACGAGGAGCAGCTGGTAGTCGTGAATCCATACGACGTCATCCGGGCGGAGCGCGTGCGCGACTTCGTCGGCGAAGCGCTGGTTCACCTCGCGGTACGCGGCCCACTCCGACGCGGAGTACCGCGCGTACGTCGAGAAGGAGTGGAACAAGGGCCACAACGTTCCGTTGGAGAAGCCGGAATAGAATGACCGGGCGAGCTTTCGAGGGAGGAACACGGGATGGCAATCGAACTTCTTCTCGAGCCGCGCCGCGATTTCGTGAGACTCGGAGGGCGCGACATCGCCGGGCCAGCCGAACCAGCGCGCGCCGTGCTCCCGGTAAAAGGACGCGAGGCCCGCTGCGACGCCGCCTGGATTCACGCGGACGTCGAGCCGCTCCCCGATCCGCTTGAGCGTGATTGGGAGGCGGTTCGATACGAGGAGGAGGGTCATGGTCGCCCGAACCAATGCAATCTCGCAAGGACACGAACGGGGCGTCACGCGGGACCTCGCGCTTCGCGTCCTCCGATGGATGCGCATTCCTCACGAAGCACCCGGCGTAATAATGTTGTCCTCGGCAACCGTCCAATGAAGCGCAGGTTTGCGGTTTCTCGCGAATCTTCTCCGATGCACCGTAGCGTCGCGGACACGGAGCGGTCGAGTCCCGAAAGCGTTTATAGCCCGGTCCTCGATGGGCGCGCACCTGCGGGGATCGCCTAGCCTGGTAGGGCGCGGGGTTGCTAACCCCGTGCGCTCTGCGCTCGGGGGTTCAAATCCCCCTCCCCGCGCGGAGTCCCGCATCGAGCGCTGCGGCTACGCCGAGACGCAACGGCTATGTAGAGCGCGGGCGATCCCGCTCAGATGCCGAAGTTCATCGACGCGCATCCCATGAATCCCCTGACGGCGGAACAACTTCGCGAGGCCCAGCGCTCGGCGGCTGACGAGTTCGGCGTGAGTCATCACGACATCCTGTACAGCGAGGCGGAGAACAAGCTGTATTGCGTGCTCGACGCGCCGGACATGGAAGCGATCGAGAAGCACCACGCGAAGATCGGGGTCCGTTGCGACTGGATTCACGAGGTCGAATCCACGCGGGATTGAGCGCACCTGGGGCCGGGGGGCGTTCGCCGGGACAGGCGCAGCCTCGGCCCGGAGACCGCCCGGGGTACTCGCTCCGTGGACAATAATCCGGTCCTTGAGAACCACGGGGAACGATTAAAGAAGGGACGTGCGGGATGACGGAGCGCCCTCCATGGCCCGGGAACCGTTCAAGGTCAAGGTCGTCCTCCTCGGCGACGGCGGCGTCGGGAAGACATCGCTCGTCCGCCGATTCGTCGTCGACCAGTATTCGGACGACTACATCACGACCGTCGGCACGAAGGTCTCGAAGAAGAGCGTGAACGTCGGCTCGGCCCTCGACGAGGTCGAGATGATCATGCAGATCTGGGACGTCCTCGGGCAGAAAGGATACAGTGGCGTCCAGGAGACCGCGATCAAGGGCGCCCAAGGCGTCCTCGTCGTGTACGACGTCACGAACGGCGAAAGCCGCCGTGCGATCGACGACTACTGGATGCCCGCGGTCTGGCGCCTCGCGGGCGTCATCCCGATGGTCCTGGCCGCGAACAAGTCCGACTTGGCCGAGGACCGCGTCTGGGCGGAAGAGTACCTGTATTTCCTCGCACAGAAGTACACCTGCCCCGGCATCCTGACGTCCGCGAAGACGGGCGACAAGGTCGAGTTGGCCTTCAAGGCGCTCGGAGACCAGATCCTCCGATCGGCCCACCACGCCGTGAAACACATCGACTTGGTGACTCCGCCGCAGGAGCCGGTCGATCGGCTGATTCGGGTGACGGACAAGATCATGACGGACTTCTGCTACCGCATGGGCGGCGTCGAGACGGGCATGCCGATCGTGAAGCGCCAGCTCGGGCTGGCGGGCCTCGATGTGCGCGCGCCGACCGCCGAGGCAATCCGCGCCCTGATCAATCGCCTCGCCACGGTCGAGCAGGATTTCAAGGCGCCCGAGGAGATCGAGGCGAACCGCGACCGCCGGCTCGGGTGGCTCGACGGGCCGGACCTCTAGGTCCGCGTCGGGATCTCACGGCTTCAGCGGGAAGTTCTTCTCGCCGGCCCGGATCGGGATCGAGAGCCAGTTCTCCCGCGGCGGGAAGGGACACACGTAGTCCTCGCTGTACGCGCAGTACGGGTTGTACCCGAGATTGAAGTCGATCACGTACTCGTCCGTGGGAGGTTCCTCGATGTCGAGGTAGCGCGCGGCGCCGTACGTCTCCTTGCCCGACGTCGAATCGCGGAATGGCACGAAGAGACTCTCGTCCTCGTGGCGGTGGCCCGGTTGCGGCAGAGATTTGTACGCCGCGAGGCGTTGCTTGGTCCCGTCAATCTCGAACTCGAAGACGCCGTAGCGGATCATGTCTCGAGGCACGCCCTTCGACGTCGCGAGGACGACCTTCTGAGGGTTCGGGTCCTTGACCAGCTTCGCTCGGACGCGGTACTTCGGATCCGGCAGGTAGTACGCGAGGCCGTCGAACTTCGCGCGCAGGGCGTGCGGGATCGGGGACTCGCGGTCCTCCTTGAAGAAGTAGTCTTTCTCCCGACGCATCATCTCCACGCTCTTGACGTAGTCGTCATGGGAATGCTGCGGCGGCATCGAGTCGGAGGAGACCGGCGGTCCGCCATAAATATGTGGCCTTACATCGAGAAGACCTGTTCTTTCGCCTTCGCGAGGAGGTCTTTCTCCGTCTGGCCGAGATGGACAGCGGGAATCCGGGCCTCGACGAGTTCGACGATCTGCGTGGCGGTGCCAATCTTCTGCGCCTGCACGGCCTGCTTCACGAGGTCGGTCGCGAGGCGGACCTTGAGCTTCGAGAGGCCGGCATCCTCGGGGGCAATCGAGAGGAGTTCCTCGACGAGCTTGAACGATTCGTCGAAGCGGCCGGTCTTCGCGAAGGATTTCACCGCCCGCTCGAGCATTGCGAAGCGATGCACCGTACCGGGGTCAAGCGCCACGCCGGGTCAGATGGCGGGCAGGCCCTTATGCCTTGTTCCCCTTCAGTACCGCGGCATCTCGGGCTCGACGCGTTCCGCCCACTCGTCGATTCCGCCCACGAGGTTCTTCACCTTTCGGAAGCCGAGGTCGCGCAGAAAATTCGTAATCCGACCGGACCGGACGCCCGTCTTGCAGTACACGACGATCTCGTCCGCGGTGCTGAGCTCGTTCACGCGCGCCGGCACCTGCAGGACCGGCATGAGGATCGCCTTGTCGAGATGGGCGATCTCCCACTCCATCGGCTCGCGGACATCGAGCAGGACGACATCTTGCCCGCTGTCGACCTTCGCCTTCAGGTCGTCCGCGGAAATCTGGAATTCCTCGCCCACCTGTTCCGTCGGAGCGCGGAGCCCGCAAAACTCCTCGTAGTCGATGAGCTCCTTGATCGTCGGGTTCGTGCCGCAGACCGGGCAGGCGGGGTTCTTCCGCAGCCGGAGCTCGCGGAACTTCATGCGGAGCGCGTCGAAGACAAGTAGGCGGCCGATCAGCGTGTCGCCCTTCCCCAGGAGGACCTTGATCGCCTCGATCGCCTGGATCGATCCGATGATCCCGGGCAAGACGCCGAGCACGCCGCCTTCGGCGCACGAGGGGACGAGGCCCGGGGGCGGCGGCTCCGCGTAGAGGCAGCGGTAGCACGGGCCCTTCTCCGCGTCGAAGACGCTCGCTTGGCCCTCGAAGCGGAAGATCGAGCCGTAGACGTTCGGTTTCTTCAGGAGGACGGACGCGTCGTTCACGAGGTACCGCGTCGGGAAGTTGTCGGTCCCGTCGATAACCACGTCGTAGTCCTTCAGGATCTGCAGGGCGTTGTCCGAGGTCAGGCGGGTCTCGTACGTCTGCACGTCGACGTTCGGGTTGATCTGCGCGACGCGCTCCTTCGCGACCTCGAGCTTCTTGCGGCCGACGTCCTTCGTGCCGTACAGGACCTGCCGCTGCAGGTTCGTCTCGTCGATCACGTCGAAGTCGACGATCCCGAGACGACCGACGCCCGCGGCGCTGAGGTATTGCGTGAGCGGCACCCCGAGCCCGCCCGCCCCGATGACTAGAGCGGACGACTGCTTGAGCTTCAGCTGACCCGCCATCCCGACCTCCGGGAGGATGAGGTGGCGGGAGTAGCGTTTGATCTCCGAGGGGGACAGCGCATCCTTCCGTTTCGATGCGAGACGGTCCATGAGGGAGAACGATCCTCCGGCGATGCTCGGCACGATCGAGATCGTGTCCCCTTCCTTCAGCGCCGTCCGGTCGTTCCGGAGGTGGCGGATATCTTCCTCGTTCACGTAGACGTTCACGAAGTTTCGCAGCCGGCCGTCGTCGGCGTAGAGGTGCCGGCGGAGCTGGTCGAACCGGCCGACCAGGCCCCCCATCGCCTCCTGTACGGTCTCCGCTTCGACATCGACCGCGTCCTCATTGCCCGCGTACTGCCGCAGGGCCGTCGGAATGATGATCTTGACGCTCGGCATCTCCGGATTGTCAACCATTACGGTGCTCTACTTAAGGTTCGCCCTGCCGGAAATCCGGATCCGAATAACGCGACGCACCCGAGCCCACCGGGGCCATAGCTCGGCTCTCGGAAGCGACGGCCTGTTAACCTTAAGTAAGGTTAACTTTCGCTGTCCGGCTGAGGCCGCTTCGCGGGCCTCCGAGTCGGAAAGACGGTGTCTTCGGGGACGAACCGTTTCGTCCGTTCGTCGAAGACCCAGGCGGTCAGCTCCTTTGGCTCTCGATTGACGATGCACAGGATGAGGTAGGAATACCAGCCCGCGGCGCGGGACCGGTCGAACTCGGAGGGAGCGGCCGGGTGGTTCGGATGGCTGTGGTAGATCCCGATCAATTCGAGGCCGTTCGCCCGTGATTCGTTGTCCGCGTGGAGGAGTTCGAGCGGGTCGACGACGTAGCGGTGCTCGCGATCTTCCGACGCGGTGTTCTTCGCGCGACGTGACTCGACGACGCGTCGCGGATCGCCCACGTAGCCAAGGAGAAATCCGCAACACTCCTCGGGGAACGTGTCTCGCGCGTGGTCCTCGATGGCCTGCACGACCGCCTTCGGAATCTCGATCGTCATGGGCCCGTCTCCCAGTACCGTTCCCCGAGGTACATCGCGCCGCCGTCCGGGAACACGGCAACGATGAGCCCTTTCCGGATTCGCTCGGCGAGCCGAATGGCGGCATCGAAGGCCGCGCCGCTCGATGTGCCGACCAGGCAACCTGCCTCTCGAGCGAGTCGACGGACTGCGGCCTGCGCGTCCTCCGTCGCGACGGACATCGTCTCGTCCGCGAGAGTCGAATCCCAGATCCCCGGGACCCGCGAACTCTCGAGGTGTTTCACCCCCTCGATCCCGTGGAAGGGACCGTCCGGCTGGACGGCCACCAACGCGATGCGACGACTCTGTTTCCTCAGGAATCGCCCGACGCCCACGAACGTGCCCGTCGTCCCGAGGCAGGCAACGAAATGCGTGATGCGCCCGCGCGTCTGGTCCCAGATCTCCGGTCCCGTCGATTCGAGGTGCGCGCGCCAGTTCGCTTGGTTGTTGTATTGGTCGAGGTACCAGTAGGTGCTCGGCTGGGATGCGACGAGCCTCTTCGCGGCCTCTTGGGCGCCGTCTGTCCCCTCGGACGCGGGCGTGAACACGAGTTCCGCGCCGTAGGCCTCGAGGATCCGTCGGCATCCGACGCTCAGGTTCGCAGGCACGCAGAGCGTCGCTCGGTACCCTTCCGCCGCGGCGAGCATCGCGATCGCGATTCCCGTGTTGCCCGAGGTCGCGTCGAGGAGAACGCGATTCTTCGTCAGGCCGGCCTTTTCCGCGGCGCGCAGCATCCCGAGCGCGGCGCGATCCTTGACGCTCCCGCCCGGGTTGAACCACTCCGCCTTCGCGAAGATCCGGACACCCGGGGCGACGTGCGCTGCGATTCGCTCGAGCGGAAGGAGCGGCGTGTGTCCGATCCGGTCCGCGATGCGCGAGACCTCCCGCGTTTTCGCGTCGGCACGCATACCGCGGACGGCCTCACGTCCCGACGTCCGAGGACTTCCCGAGAGCAAGCTTCAGGACATGCAGGGAGAGGAGGGCGCACTTGAGACGGACCGCGCTCAGCGGGATCCCGAGCTTCTTCAGGATCGCCTCCCGATCCAGCGTTTGCGCGTCGGCGACGGGGATGCCTTTGAGCATCGTCGTCAGCATCGAGGCGCTCGCCTGGCTGATCGCGCACCCTTGGCCCTCGAACCGCACCTCCGCGACCCGGGACGCGTCGACCTTCAGGTGCAGCACGACCTCGTCGCCGCACAACGGGTTCGAGTCGTGCGCGTTGTATGTCGCGTCGGTCAGGGGCCCCTTGTTCCGCGGATGCTTGTAGTGGTCGAGGATCTGCTCCTGGTACAGGTCGTACGCCGCGGACATCAGGCGAAGACCTCTTGGACCCGCTTGATCCCGGCGACGAGGGCGTCGACGTCTTCGAGGTCGTTGTAGATGTAGAACGACGCGCGTGCCGTGGCCGGAAGGCCGAAGCGCTCCATGAGCGGCTGTGCGCAGTGGTGGCCCGAGCGGACGCAGATCCCTTCGACGTCGAGGATCGAGGCGATGTCGTGCGGGTGCGCGTTGTCGATCGTGAAGGAGACGACGCCCGCGCGCTTCGTGACGTCCTTCGGCCCGAACGTCCGCACGCCCTTGAGCCGGCCCAGCTTCTCGAGCGCGTATTCCGTGATCTCCATCTCGTGCGCCCGGACGGCTTCCATCCCGATGTTCGACAGATAGTCGACCGCCACGCCGAGGCCGATCGCGCCCGCGATGTTCGGGGTGCCGCCCTCGAACTTGTACGGAACATCGTTCCACTTCGCCGATCCGAGGTGGACCTCGCGGATCATCTCGCCGCCGCCGAGCAGGGGCTCGGTCGCCTCGAGGAGCTCCGGTTTCCCGTAAAGGATGCCGATCCCCGTCGGCCCGAGCATCTTGTGACCGCTGAAGGCGAGGAAGTCCGCGTCGAGATCGCCCACGTCGATCGGCATGTGCGGGGCCGCCTGGGCCGCATCGACGACGCAGATCGCGCCGACCTCGTGCGCCCGCTTGACGATCTCCTTGACGGGGTTGATGGTCCCGAGGACGTTCGAGCACAGGGCGACCGTCACGATCTTCGTCCGCTTCGACAGGAGGTCGTCGTATTGCACCATCTTCAGCGTGCCGTCGTCGTTCACATCGACGTACTTGAGGACGGCCCCCTTGTGGTCCTTCACGAAGTGCCA
>DASPXQ010000126.1:0-2970 GCA_035637195.1 Thermoplasmata archaeon
TCGGCGACCTCGTCGACGCGCTGCGAGAGCGGGCGATCGGCGACGCGATCGAGATCGAGGCGGAGCGACGCGGCGAGCGAATCCGCGCTCGAGTGACGCTCGCACCCCGCCCGTACTGAGTCGGATACGGAGCCCAACAACCTCAAGTACGGAGGGCTCATCGCCGATCGGTGATGCGGCCCTCCCACCCGGAAGTCTGCCCCAATTGCGGCAAGCTCACGTGGAACTGGCAGTACCTGTCCGTCCGCGTGTGGATCGAGTGCGAGCACTGCGGGTACAAGGACAGCGTGAGCAACACGCCCGTGCACGGGGCGAACACGGACAGCACGAGCCGCAAGCTCATGCCAACGCGACCGTGAACCCGGACCTTCGTGGGCCGGTCCTCGCAACGGAGAAATAGACCGCGGGCGCTCCTCCCGGACGGATGTTCGGGACGCTTCAGGTTACGCCCGGCCTGTCGGGCGGGCTCCTCGGCCTCCTGATCGCAGTCTGTCTGATCACTCTCGTCCTGGTCGTCCTGGTCGCCATATGGATGTACCGAGATGCCCAGAGCCGGAGGATGGACGGAACGGTCTGGGTCGTCCTCCTCGTCCTCGCGAGCGTCTTCGGCGGGCTCCTCGGGCTCGTGATCGTGACGGTCATCTACCTCGTCGTCCGCGGGAACCACCCGATCGGCGGCGGCTATCCGGCCGGGTTCGGTCCGTATCCCGGAGCCGCGTATCCCCCGGCAGCCCCGTGTCCCGTCTGCGGGAGTCCGATGGTTTGGTACCCCCAATATCAGCGATGGTACTGCCCCCGCTGCGCGGAATATCGGTGAGGCTCAAAGGGGATGGCTCGGGGGTCGACGCCTCAGGAAATCGGCCACTGATAGGTGATGTATAGGACGATCGCCGCGAGGCCGATGCACAGCGCGACGACGACCCAGGGCGGGATCTTCAGCGCCTTCTCGTCCTCTTGGTCGAAGTAGCGGATCAGGCCCGCCGCCGAGTGGAAGCCGGAGTCGCGGTCCTTTGCCATGCTCGCCCGTCTCGATGGAGGGTCGACGCTAAAACCTTTCGCACGCGCGCCCGCAGAGGATTAATACGCGGCGCCTGGATGGCGCCCCTCGGAAGCGATCCGTGGCCGAGGCCGGCATCGTCTACATCGGGAAGAAGCCGACGATGAACTACGTGCTTGCGGTCGTCACCCACTTCAACGGGGGTTCGCGGGACGTCGTCGTGAAGGCGCGCGGCCGATCGATTTCTCGCGCGGTCGACGTCGCGGAGATCGTTCGCGGCCGTTTCGTCCCGGAGGCGCATGTCCGCGATGTGCGCATCGCGACGGAGAAGGTCACGTCGGAAGAGGGCCGCGCGACGAGTGTGAGCAGCATCGAGATCGTGTTGTCGCGGTGACGGGTGCGCGGCAAAGGCATTTATCGTACTTTCCGCTAGCCGTCGCCGCATGTCGCCGATTGATGTGCTGCTGTTCCTCGCCCTCGCCGCGTTCCTGGCGGGGATCGCGGGCTCGTTTCTCGGCATCGGCGGGGGCGTATTCCTGATCCCCTTCATGACCCTCGCCTTGGGGATCGACATCAAGGTCGCGATCGCCACGAGCCTGATCGGTGTCATCGCGACGTCGTGCGGCGCCGCGTCCGTGTACGTGCGGGATCACCTCACGAACCTGCGGCTGGCAATGTTCCTGGAGGTCGCGACGACGCTGGGCGCGATCGTCGGCGCGGTCGTCGGCCTCCTGCTGCCGGCCCCTTACCTGTTTGGCGTGTTCGCGGCCGTCGTGGCGTACGCGGCGGCTGCGATGGCGCGCACCCGCGAGACCGCGAAGGACCGGGCGTACCAGGCGGGCGAGGAGTCTCCCCTCGCGAGCCGGCTGGCCCTGGGGAGCGTGTATTTCGATCAGGAAGACCAGGGCGTCTACCGCTACCGGGTCGATCGTCCGGTCGCGGGCTTTGGCATCAGCGCCACGGCGGGCCTGTTCTCCGGCCTCCTCGGCGTCGGAGGCGGCTTCATCAAGGTCCCCGCGATGAACATGCTCATGCGCGTGCCGATGAAGGCCGCGGTCGCCACGAGCAACTTCATGATCGGCGTCACGGCCGCGGCGAGCGCGTTCATCTACTACTCCCAGGGATGGGTGAACCCGAACTTCGCCGCGATGGTGATCGTCGGGGTCTTCAGCGGCTCGAACCTCGGCACCCGCGTCCTGATCCGGTCGAAGGCCCAGCGGGTCCGCTTCGTCTTCTCGATCTTCCTCGCGGTGATTGGCATCCTCATGGCGATCCGGGCGGCAGGCATCGCGGTGAACGTATGATGTATCCGCGCGCCGGCCTGAAGGCCGTCCAGCATCGCATCGGGGCGTTGCGTCGGGCGGTCGTCGCGGAGGTCGAGGACACGAACCGCCTCATCTATCATGTCCTCCGGGGCGGCGTCGTCGTCTCGGTCTCCTTCATCCTGTTCGCCTTCATCCTACGGGGGCTCGGCGGACCGGACATCCCGCCGAACTCGATCTCCGTGCGGAACCTCGTCCCCGAGCTGGTCCGCTTCACCCCGGCGGGCTACCTGAACCTCGGGATCCTGCTGATGATCTTCACCCCTGTGGCCCGCGTCGTGCTGAGTTTCCTCTCCTTCGCCGAGGAGCGCGACCGGACGTACGTCGCCGTGACGGCGATCGTCCTCCTCAACCTGCTCGTGAGCGTGTTCCTGCTGGCGTGAGCCTTTAAGCCGCCCGGCCTTTGCGGAGGACCGTGGACGAGGTCCTCGCCGCCGGACGCGCGGTCGATTGGTCGGAGCTCGGGGATCGGACGCTCTGCGACGCCTGCCTCGGCCGCCTCTTCGGCAAGGTCGGCCACGGGCATACGAACGAGGAACGGGGCCGGGCGATCCGGGAGGTCGCAGGCCACGCCGCCGGGCCGTGCTGGGTGTGCGCGGGGCTGACGGCCCGCTACGACGCCCTCGCGGACCTCGTCGCGCGAAAGCTCGA
>DASPXQ010000127.1:0-11279 GCA_035637195.1 Thermoplasmata archaeon
CGAGAAAATCGCGGGCGAGATCGCCTTGTCGGACCAGCCGGGCAAGACGATGCGGAAGTGGCGTGAGGAGCTGCACATCTCCCAGACGGACCTGGCGAATCACATGCGCGTCTCGCCCAGCGTCATCAGCGACTACGAGGCAGGCCGGAGGGAATCCCCCGGCATCAAGACGATCCGCCGGCTCGTCGAGGCCCTCCTGGATATCGACCAGGCGTCAGGGCAGAAGCTCTCGAAGCGGTTCCAGGAATATTCCGACGTCATCCCGTCGATGCGGGACTGGGCCGTCGGGGTGCGCGCCGCGGACTTCCTCCGAAAGATCGACGGAAAGTTGCTCACGCAACGGCTGAACACCCGGCGGCTCGTGAACGGATACACGGTCATCCACTCGATCAAGGCGATCACGACGCTCGACGCGAGCGACTACCTGCGCATCTACGGCACGTCGAGCGAGAGGGCCCTGCTCTTCACGGACGTCAAGTACGGGCGATCACCGATGATCGCGATCAAGGCCCATCCGCTCAAGCCGGCGATGGTCGTCTACGTCCAACCGGAGAACGTCGACGAGCTGGCGGTCAAGCTGGCGGAGCTGGACAGCATCATCCTGGCGCGGACGGACCTGGATCAGCCCGAGCTGATCTCGAGACTGGAGCGGATCGCATGAAGGCGGGCATCGTGAGCTACGGCGGGTACATCCCGCGTTACCGGATTCGGCCGAAGGACATCGGGATCGTCTGGGGAGCCGACGGCGAGGCGATGGGCCGGGGCCTCAACATCCGGGCGAAGAGCGTGCCGGGCCCGGACGAGGACGTCATCACGATCTCCGTCGAGGCCTCGCGGGCGTGCATGGCGAAGGTGGACATCGACCCCACGGAGATCGGCGCGATCTACGTCGGGTCGGAATCCCATCCGTACGCGGTCAAGCCGACCGCCACGATCGTCGCGGAGGCGATCGGCTCGGCGCCCGTGATGACGGCGGCGGACTTCGAGTTCGCCTGCAAAGCCGGGACCGCTGCGATGCAGACGACGATGGGACTCACGCTGTCGAAGATGATGAAGTACGGCTTGGCGGTCGGCTCGGACACGAGCCAGGGCGCGCCGGGCGATGCGCTCGAGTACAGCGCGTCCGCGGGCGGCGCGGCGTTCCTGATCGGCACGGACCGGACGATCGCGGACATCAGCCACACGGTGTCGTATACGACCGACACCCCGGACTTCTGGAGGCGCGAAGGCCAGCGTTACCCGAGCCACGGCGGCCGCTTCACCGGCGAACCCGCGTACTTCAAGCACGTGATCGCTTGCGCACAGCTCCTGTTCAAGCGGGCCGGCACGACCGCGGAGGACTACGACTACGCGGTGTTCCACCAGCCGAACGGCAAGTTCCCGGTCCGCGCGGCGAAGCAGCTCGGGTTCAAGGACCCGCAGATCGACGCGGGCCTGTGCGTGCGGGAGATTGGGAACACATACAGCGGCGCGATCATGGTCGGACTGTGCGCGATCCTGGACGAGGCGGAATCCGGCGACCGGATCTTCGCCGTCGGGTATGGGAGCGGCGCCGGCTCCGACGGGTTCGACATCACGGTGACGGACGAGATCGGACGCATCCGGCGGGATGCGACGCCGACGATCAAGGCGCAGATCGAGGACCATGTGTTCATCGAATACTCGACGTACGCCAAATACCGCGGCAAGATCCTGATGCGGGAGGGTTGAGGCCGTGCGCGGCGTGGCCGTCGTCGGCGTAGGCGCGACGGAGTTCGGCGAGCTGTGGGACCGCTCCTTCCGCGACCTGGGGATCGAGGCGGGCCTGAAGGCGATCCAGGACGCGAAGCTCCGGTCCGAGGACATCGACGCCGTGTACATCGGCAACATGTCCGCGGGGAAGTTCATCGACCAGGAGCACGTATCCGCGCTCGTCGCGGACTACTCCGGGCTAGCGGACATGCACCTCCCGACCGTGCGCGTCGAAGGCGGCGGGGCGTGCGGGGCGATCGCCCTCCTGCAGGGGCGCCTCGCAATCGCCTCCGGCATGTACGACATCGTGGGCGTCGGCGGGGCGGAGAAGATGACGGACGTCGGGGAGGTCCAGGCCGCGGAGATCTTGTCGTCCACGGCGGACCAGGAATGGGAGAGCGTCTTCGGCGCGACGTTCGCCGGGCTGTACGCGATGATGGCGCGCCGCCACATGTACGAGTACGGCACGACGCGCGAGCACATGGCCTCCGTTGCGGTGAAGAACCACAAGAACGGCGCGCTGAACCCGGATGCGCAATTCCAGAAGGAGATCACGATCGACACGGTCCTGCAGAGCCCCTGGGTCGCGGAGCCGCTCGGGTTGTTCGACTGCGCCCCGCTCAGCGACGGCGCCGCGGCGGTCGTCCTCTGCGCGGCGGAGAAAGCCCACAAGTTCACTGACACGCCGATCCTGTTTCGCGGCTCCGGGCAGGCGAGCGACTTCCTCGCCCTCCACGACCGCCGCGACCTGACGACGATGGATGCGACCGTCGTCGCGGGGAAACGCGCCTTCGACGAGGCGAAGCTCACGCCGAAGGACATCCAGGTGGCGGAGGTCCACGACAACTTCACGATCTCGGAGATCCTCGCGATCGAGGACTTGCGGTTCGTCGAAAAGGGGAAGGGCGGCCCCGCGACCCTGGATGGCGTCACCGCACTGAACGGCAAGATCTCCGTGAACACGTCGGGCGGACTGAAGGCCCGCGGCCAGCCGGTCGGCGCGACGGGCGTCGCGCAGGCCGTCGAGATTGTCCACCAGCTCCGCGGCGAGGCCGGCAAGAGGCAGGTCGTCGGGGCGCGTCGCGGCCTGACGCACACCCTCGGCGGCACCGGCGCCACGGCGGTCGTCCACCTCTTCGAGCGGGGGGACTGAGATGGCTATCCCGCGTTTCTGGCGGGAGATCGCCAGCCGCTACAACCTCATCGGCACGAAGTGCGGCAGCTGCGGGAAGGTCGACTTCCCCCCGCGGGCCGTGTGCCCGGACTGCGGCCGCAAGTCGATCGGGAAGATGCAACGCGTCAAGCTCACCGGGAAAGGGACCGTCGTCACGTACACCGTGATCCACGACGCGCCCGCGCAGTTCGAGATGCAGAAGCCGTACGTGATGGCGATCATCGAGATGGAAGAGGGCGTGCGGCTCACGTCCCAGGTGATCGACGCGAAACCCGAGGACGTCAAGATCGGGATGAAGGTCCAGGCCGCGTTCCGGAAGCTCGGACAAGAAGGCGAGGCCGGCGTAATCCACTACGGGTACAAGTTCCGGCCCGCGGGCTGAGCAACGTCATTCGACGTATTCGTCTTCCGGCCGCATGGACTCGAGTGATTCGAACGCACTGCCGTCTCCTCCCCGGCGGCTCGCGGGCGAACGTTGAACCGTCGGCGCTGCATTCTATGAGGCGGCGAGTCGTCGAGGGCCGGGGAGCATGGGAGAGCAGGCGCGGTACTTCCGCCCGGAATTCATGGGATTCTTCCGGGAGCTGGGCAAGAACAACAACAAGCCGTGGTTCACGGCGAACAAGGAACGATACGAGAAGGTCGTCCTGGAGCCGGCGGTCCGCTTCATCAAAGATGCCGGCGCGCGGCTGCAGAAGCTCAGCCCGTACATCGTCGGGGATGCGCGGCCGTTCGGCGGCTCCCTCTCCCGGATCTATCGGGACGTCCGCTTCTCTCCGGACAAGAGCCCGTACAAGACCCACATCGGCATCCATTTCTGGCACACGAAGGCGGTGGGACCGGAGCACATGACGCCCGGGCTCTTCCTCCATCTGGGTCCGGGCGAGAGCGCCGCGTACTCCGGCGTATGGCATCCCGATCCGCTGATCCTCTCGAAGATCCGCGGTCGCATGCTCGACGAACCGGATCGGTGGAAAGAAGTCCTCCGGAGCAAGGTGCGGCTCGAGGGCGAATCCCTCAAGCGGCCGCCGCCCGGCATCGACCCGAACCATCCTCTCATCCAGGACCTCCGCCGGAAGGATTTCGTCGGGACGCGCTCGTTCCGCGATACGGAGGTCACCAACGAGAAGTTCTTCGAGTCGTTCATCGAAGCGTGCACGTCCATGGATCCGCTGAATCGGTTCCTCGCCGGAGCGATGGGCCTCCCCTGGTAGCTCGGCGTTCCGTTGGGACTCCGGTGTCGCGCCTCTCTGTCGTGCAAGCCGCCGTGCCCTTCGCACGCTCACTTTCACTCATCTCCCTCCGGAGAAAGGCCATGTACATCCTGGCATTTCGTGGCCCGACCATGTCTTTCGACGACCTCAAGGAGTTCAACGGTCAATCGTACAGCGGGATGGCGGTCGGCGGATCGCACAGCTGGCGCTACACGGACGCGATTTGGCGGGAGCAGAAGGTCGCGCCGGACCGTTGGGAGTTCACGTTCAAGAGCAAGAAGCGGAGAGGGCAGGCGGCGCCTTCAGGATCGGGCGTGCCTCCGGACACGCTCTACCATTGGTATCTCCTCGCGCATCAGCGCGTGCGGAAGATCGACGAGGACACCTACGCGACGTTCATGTCCGGCCTCAAGTACAAGATCGCCCACAAGCGGCCGTACTGGCGTCGTTGGAGCTGCGAGTACCCCGATCAGGCCTCTGAGAGGGACCGCGTCATCGAGGTCCTCGAGGACGCGCTGAATCGAGTCCGCCCGGAACCGGCGGGGCCTGCATCCGCGCCGCTGACATCGACATGATGGCAAATGACTCGGGTGTGACGCACCGCATCACGTTCTCATTATTGACCGCAGGAAAGGTCGTCGCCCTTTATCCGTCACGAATCGATATCCCGTGCGGGGAGTGGAGGACCGCGGTCGAAAGTCCACGGGTCAACGGACGTACGTCTCCCGCGACTCCGGAATCCAGAGAGAATCCGGCGCGCGGAAGGCCGGGACGTCTCGCGAAAATGAGGGCTTGGATTCGAAGGAAGGAAGCGCCGGTCGTGGTGATGCGGCAGCCCGCCGCGCCATCGGTCGTCCTCGCGTGTGCGAAATGCGGGTTCGACTACACGGTCACGCGGCTCGTCATCGCGGGGAAGACGGGCCTCGTGTGGACGTGTGAGTGCGGGAGCCAATTCATCCCGCCGGGCGGATCCGAGTCCTTCAATCTCGTCCGGCCTTGAAGGTCATCGCGGTGAACGCCGCGCGGCCTCGTACGCGAGGCGGCGTCTCGTGCTCGTCCAATGCAGCCCGAGCCCGATGTAGACGAACAGGAGGATCCCGATCACCGCCGCCTCGAACGAGACGACTTGCGATCCGCTGAGTTCGCGGAGCGAGTAGCGGTAGAGCAGGTACGCCAGCGCGATCGCGCCGATTCCCCCGAGGGCCGCCCCGAGCGTGTGGATTTTCGTGCGGCGGAGGGACCACCGCAACGCCGCGACGACGAAGTTCGTGACGCCGATGAGGGCCCAGAAGCCGATCGCGCTCGAGATGACTCCCTCCGGAGGCCGGAACAGGAGTTGGCCCGCGACGATCTGGTCCCACCACTGTCGGAGATTCGTGAGGAGATTCTGATTCATGTAGAAGACGACGCCGAGGACGAGGAGGAAGAACGCGACTCCGAGGAGGCCGACGAAATCGGGAGCGCGCTCCCGCGGGGCCGGCGGAGGGATCAGGCGGATCGGCGAGGAGGGAGTGGAGATCGGCGCGGTGACAGCGGGCCGCGCCGCGTCCTCCGCCGTCAAGCCCGGGAGCGTCGCACCGCAATAGAGGCAGAAACGCGATTCGTCGCGATTGCTCGTGCCGCATCTGGGGCACCGCTGCGCCATCAATCCACCGCGGTCCGTCTATCAGCGGAGTCGGCTTAGCCTTTTTGATATCGATCGGAGGGCCTTACGCTTTGCGGGCGTACGCGAGGTCTTCCTCGTCCGCGCGGTTGAGGAGTCGCCGGGTGGCCCAAATCCCCAGGAACGTCGGGATGCCTTTGATCGAAACCTCACCGACCGTCTTGACGAACGTGCCTTGCGGGACGGCCGCATACGTATTGCCGAAGCGGCTCGTCGAACCGTTCTCAAATCGGATTTCATAGCCGAACCGCCGCGGAGGCTCGATTGCGTAGGTCCATGTCGTGCGAAACCGGCGTCGCATCGATCGAATCTCCCGCTCCGCGATCTTCTCCCGCGGGAACATGAGGTCACGGAACGGGACGCGTTCGGCCTCCCGGACCACCCGCCCGCTCAGGATCCACGGATGGATCTCGCGGAGCGTCGCCTCGTCGAGATGCGCGTGGAGGAGCCGCCACACCGCGTCGAGCGTGAGCGGGAAGACCCCGTCCATCTCGATCGTTGGCATGGAGACGCCCCCCGCGAGGCATCGAAGGGAAGATATAAGACCTCCGACACGCCGCGTCGCTACGACCGCGCGAGGGTCCTCCTTTCCGGTCCGCCCGCGCGACATCATCTTCTAGACGCTCGCGCCGCGTTCGATGGATGTTCAATGACGCTTAAGTACGCTCGCGCAAGGGGGGTCATGAGGTGAACGACACATGGCAACCGAAACCGGAACGTGGTCCGAGCGGGCCGCGTCAAAGTGGCGCGCGCTCGAACGGATGCAGGTCTACCAGGTGCCGATCGTCCTCGGCGGGGCCATCGCCGCCCTCGTGGGCGTCGTGGCGTTGGGTCCGAGCCTGGTGACGGAACGCATCCTCGGGATCTCCGTGGCGAGGGCCGTGTTCCTCATGCTGTTCGGCGCGCTCGGCCTGATCGGCTACGGCGTGTCGAAACGGAACGTGAGGAACGGCATGATCGTCGCGGGAATCGCCGCCATCGCGTTGGTCGCGGTGGCCGGCACGACCGTCGGCCTGATGACCGGCGCGCTCGTCCTCGCGGGAGCGATTTGGGGCTTCGTCAAGTCCCTGTGAGCCGGACCGAGTCCGATCTCGCTCCCCTTCGATTTCTTTGGAGGAGACATCATGATTCTGGATTTCGTCAAGTGCCACGAGTCGGAGGCATCGAGAGGCCTGCCGCGCCGCCCGCACGTGCTCCGCGTCTTCCTGATCCAGCTCGAGCGACCGCGGAGGAAGGCGTCCGCGGCCGAGGAGCACCCGTTCAGCGTCTCGGGCGGCGTACGGCCGACGCGGGCGTGAGCGGCCGACGGCTCAGGTCCGCGATCGAGCGAGAGGCCGCGGTCGCGCGGCCTCTTTCATTGGATCCCGGGGAACGCCGGGAGCCGCGAGTCGGGCTCCCTCCCGCTCCAGGAGCCGCCGTTTCGTCTCCGGGCCGCCTTCGCCAGAGTAGTTCCCGAGACCTCCGGACGCGGGCAGGACGCGGTGGCACGGGATCACGATGATCGCGGGGTTGCGCGCGACCGCGTTCCCGACCGCGCGCGCGGCCTTCGGGTGGCCGAGCCGCATCGCGATCTCGCCGTATGTGATCGTCGCACCGGGAGGGATCGTCCGCAGGAGTTCGAGGACCTCCCGTTCGAACGGCGAGAGCTCGAGGTGCAGCGGGATGTCCCGCAGGTCGTCCTCCCCCGTGCGGACGTGCTCGAGGATCCGAGCGAGGTACGGATGGTCCGAGCCCACAGAGGCAGGGATCGGTCCCTTCGAAAGCGAGACGCCCGCCACGTGGTCCCCGAGGACCTCCAGCCGGACGTAGAGCCCGAGCTCGCGGCTGAATCGCGAGTAGACTTGGAGGGCTTCGTCCTGCGGCATCCCGGCCCGCATCCGCACGATTGGGAGCATCGCCCGGACGACGTGGTGCTCCGCGCGGTTCAGGTGTTGCTCGAACGTGCTCCGCGCGACGCCGAGGGACGTGCTGACCTCCTCGGTGGTCGCGTTCCGAGGGAACTCGTAGTAGCCGGCGTTGGCCGCCGCCAGGAGCGCGCGGGCCTGCTTCTCCGTCATCTCCGGCAGGAAGAGCGGCGACGCCAACGCGACCTTCGCCCCGTCTTTCGGCGTTCGCTTCGAGATGAGGCGGGCCTGGGGGAACCGGGACTGCAGTGCGACGAGGTCCGCCCCGTCGTCGACGAGGAGTGACAGCTGGGCCTCGCCGCGGCGCCAGAGGATCGGCGGGAGGACATGAACATCCTGGTCGGCGAGTCGCGCGATGACCTCTTCATCGTCGCCGTGGCCGTCGAGGAGCAGCGTGCGTTCTCCGTTCGCGCGGGACGCATGCAGGACCTTCCGGCCGGACGCGAGGATCTCGGGCGCGCCCTCGAGGCCGTCGACGTCTCCGAGCCCGCGCAGGAGGAGGAACCGACCGAGCGGATACGCTTCGATCGTGAGTCGCTCCCGGCGCTGCGTGAGTTCCTGGAGCGGTCCGTGCGTTCGCGTGGCGAAGGTCACCTGCAAGACGATGGTCCCGCCTCCCCAGATGGGTCCGCGGTCCCATGCCGTGCGCGGTCCTTATCCTTTACTGAGCGCGTCATCGTCCTCCGGATGCCGTCGGCCGACAAGGGCGTTGGGCCGGCCATCGCCGGTTGGTTCCGAAGCGGGTCTACGGCACCTGGCCATTCAGGATCGTCGTCAGCTTCGCGGGATCGATGTTGCCGCCGGATACGACCGCCACGACGCGTCCGCTTCCTGCTTTGCCCGTTAGCGCCGCCGCGACGGAACTCCCGCCGGCGCCCTCCGCGACGACGCGATGTCGCTCCACGAGGAGCTTGATCGCGGATGCCACCTCCCGGAGGGAGACGACGATCGAACCGGCGAGGAGGGGGCGATTCAGATCCCACATCTCCGGGAGGACGCTGCTCGCCCCGGAACCGTCCACGAAACTCGGGATCCGCTTGAACTCTCGGGGCGAACCTGCGGCGAAGGAGGCCGCGAGTGGCGCCGCCGTCTCCGGTTCGCATGCGTACATCTTCGTCCTGGGCCGTCGCGCCTTGACCGCCGTCGCGATGCCGCCGATCAGCCCGCCGCCGCCGTACGGGACGATGACCGCGTCCACGTTCGGGAGGTCCTCGAGGATCTCGAGCCCGATCGTCCCGTTCCCCGCGATCATGCCGAACTCGCTGAACGGGTGGACGAACACCATGTGCTTCAGCGGCTCGTAGACGCGGGTGATGCCGATCTTCCAGACTTCGTCCCAGGACAGCTGCACGATCTCCGCGCCGAAGCGGCGGACTCCCGCCAATTTGGTCTGAGGGGCGGTGTCAGGCATGATGACCGTACACGGGATGCCGAGGCGCCGGGCATGCCACGCGAGGGCCTGCGCCATGTTCCCCGCGCTGCACGTGTACACGCCGCGTTTCCGGTCCGCAGGTGAGAGTAGGGAAATCGCGTTCCCCGCGCCTCGGACCTTGAACGATCCGGTCGGCTGAAGGGTCTCGAGTTTCAGGTAGACCTCCGCGGGTGGATCTTCCATGTCGAGCCGGATGAGGGGCGTGCGGAGGACGAGTCCCGCGAGTCGTTTCCTCGCGGCCTCGATGTCGTCGATGGAGACTCTCTTCCCCGAGGCGATCGACTTCTTCGCTGGCACTTCGATCCTCTCCGGCGACCGTATGAAGGAGTTCGTATTTGTCGGCAACGGATTCGGGATGGACCGCCGGGGCCGATGCGGGGTCCTACTCACGTCCTCGACGGCCCCTCGCGGCCGGGCTTCTGAAGCGATCTCCCGTCGCGGCTTTCCTGCGCGGCGCGGGACTCAGGTCGGTCGGGCTCGAGCTGACAAACCGTTTCATCCGATCGTCACGCCGGCGAAGCGGAGCAGGTCCGCGACCGTGAACTCGCCGTCTTTCCGCGCGCCGAACTCGCCGGCCTTCGGGCGCCAGTTCGGCTGCATGCTCAGGAAGGAGAACGGGTCTCCTCGCAGCAGCCCGATGAGGACCTCCGCGACGATCCGGCCACCGACCGGTCCGAGCCGCTGCCCCTTGCTCAGGACCTCCGCCTCCTTGAGGACGTAGAAGAAGAGGGGTGTGTCCTCGCCGAAGACGCGGACGAGGTTCTTCGGCAACGACTTGAGGTCGCGCGCATGCAGGATCAGATCCTCCGGGAGGCCGATTGCCCGGGCGACCGACTGTCCCGACGGCAGCCCGAGCGCCTTGCCCCGCCGCAGGTCGCGTTCCGCGAGAGCGTGGATGCCTCGCGCGACCGCCTCGGGCAGGATGCTGACCCCGAACGCGAGCTTCGTGTCGATCCGGCGGCTCGGCTGGACTTCGAGGCGGCTGCCCTGGAACTCGAAGAACCGCGCCCACTGGATCACGTGCCCCGCCGGGAGCGCCCGGAAGCCCCGCAAGTCTTCGGCCGGCGGCTTCGCGAAGATCGGGATGTCCTGCACCTCGGCGTTCAGCTCGTACTCCCCGCGGACCATGCTGTGCCCGAACCGATACGCGCCGACGGAGAACTCGACCGGCATGAACGGGCGGGCCCTCCAGTGGAAGAACTTCAGGACCGGGGAGAGCGTCTTGATCGTCTTCGCCCCGCTGCCCGCGGGCACCTTGAACGACACCGGTCGCAGGACGTCGTCGATCACGTCGTTGCCGACCAGCCGCGCGAGGAAGTCGTGGACGACGGCCCACTGGTAATGCCAGCGGACGATCCGCCGTCCCTCGTCGATGCGCCTTTCCGGGGGCAGCTCGGCGACGGGTGGCGTCTCGACGACCCGGTTGTGATACTTGAGGAAGCCGAGGGCCAGTTGCGAGACGATGAGGTTCTCGTCGTTCCGGGCGTCGCCGAGGAGCGCACGGCCTTTCGCGTTCCGCGGGAGGTCGTCCTCGCCCGGCTCGTTCTTCCCGATCAGCATGAGGACGCCGTCGTCTTCATAGAGGAACGGCTGGTCGTCCGGGCCTCGACCGTAGAGCGCGTCGAGGTCGAAGCGGGGCGCGCGGAAATCGACGAGCGCATCGGGGTCGTTGTCCCGCTGCAGCTTCGAGGTCGGATCGAACGTCAGGTCGTGGTCGACGAACTGCCCGAAATACGTGAAGCCCGCCGGGATGTCGGGGTTGTCGCCCGCGGTGTCGTCCTCGCCCTCCTTCGGCTCGGGCTCGACCATCGTCCGGGCGAGCGCGTCGAGCGCGTCGTCCGGCGGGAGGAAGGCGGGGAGGTTCGGGAACATCCGCCCGAATCGGCCTTCGAAGGCGGACGAGCGCAGGACCGCGCCGAGGCCGCGGGGTTCCTTGCCATGAAACGGTCGGTGTGGCACGAATCGGCACCTGGCCGGCCCGACGCCCCGCACCGGCCTTAACGCTTTGTCTTCGACCAAGCCAGAATGATTATCAATCGCGCCTCACGCGCCGCGGATCTGCGTCTTCGCGATCAACTTGCCGAGGTGCAGGAACGCGTCCTCGACGTTCTGGCCCGTCTTCGCGGACGTCAGGAGGGAGCCGCACCCCAGGACCGTGGCC
>DASPXQ010000128.1:0-3029 GCA_035637195.1 Thermoplasmata archaeon
GACGCTCAGATCCCGGAAGGACGAGTTCACGCTGCTGCCGACCGCGACTTGGGCGACCTCGGTGCCGGCGACCTCCCGCACCGGCTTCACGTTGTCCGGGCTCGAGGGACAGGCGATGAGAGGCTCCAGTTCGCCGAGATCAATGTCGATCGTGTCGTCGTACTCCGCCCCGTCGTCCGCGGCCAGGGACGTGAAGTCTTTCGATCGACCTTGGGCCGTCAGGAACTGCTTCGTCATGCCGTCAGACGGGAAGACGGACGCGGTCGCGCCGAGTTCCGTGCCCATGTTCGCGATCGTCCCTCGGGACGGCACGGTGAGCTCCTTGAGTCCCGGGCCGGTGTACTCGAGGACCTTGTTCTTCCCCCATTTCACGTCGAAGCGGTTCAGGAGTTCGAGGATGACGTCCTTCGCGCTGACCCAGGGCTTGAATTTCCCCGCCAGGCGGACGTTGACGACTTCGGGCATCGTCACTCGGTAGGGCTGGCCCGCCATCGCGCTCGCGACCTCGAATCCGCCCGCGCCGATCGCGAGCATGCCGCAAGCGCCCGCATGCGGGGTGTGGGAGTCGCACCCGAGCATCGTCTCGCCCGGGACGTCGTAGCGTTCCATGTGGGCCCAGTGGCTGATTCCGTTCCCGGGCCCGGAGAAGATGGCGCCGTAGTGTTGGCACGCGCTGCGCAGGAACCGGTGGTCGTCCGCGTTCTCGTATCCGGTCTGGAGGATGTTGTGGTCCACGTATTGCGTCGCCTGACGGATCCGCGTGCCGTCGAGGCCCATCTGCTCGAACTCGAGCCACGCCAGCGTGCCGGTCGCGTCCTGGAGGAGCGCTTGATCCATCGAGAGCGCAATCTCCTCGCCCGGATCCATTCTCCCTTCGACGGCGTGCTTCCGGACGAGCTTCCGCGTCAGGTTTTCCGCCATGTCTAACCAGCCAGCCCCGGTGAAGCTTCGCTCCCGTAAGAAGGTTGAGCGCCGCGAGCGTTAAAGCCCGTTCCGACGTTGCGGCCGCCGCGACCGCATGCGTTTCTGCGTCACGGGAGCGACCGGGTTCATCGGGGGCCATGTCGTGCGCCTCCTCCGGCAGGACGGCCACCAAGTGACCGCGATCGCTCGGGATCCGTCGAAGGCCAAGGATCTCAAGGCGATGGGCGTCGACGTGCAGCCGGGCGACGTGACGGACAAGGAGTCGATGCGCGCGCCGATGGGACGCGCTGATGGCGTGTTCCACATCGCCGGTTGGTACAAGATCGGGGTCCGCGACAAGCGGCCCGGTCAGGCCGTGAATATCGAGGGGACACGGAACGTACTCGAGCTCATGGCGGAGCTGGGGATCCGAAAGGGCGTCTACACGAGCACCCTCGCCGTGTTCGGCGACACGCACGGTCGCATGGTCGACGAGTCGTATCGGCCGACAGGTCCCTGGCTCACGGAATATGACCGCACCAAATGGGTCGCGCATTACGAGGTCGCGGAGCCCATGATGCGGCGCGGACTGCCGCTGGTGATCGTGCAGCCCGGCGTCACGTACGGACCGGGGGATACGAGCGAGATCCGGCCTCTCATTCGACGATACCTCCAGGGGAAGTTGCGGGCGCTCCCACGAGACACGGCGTACTGCTGGGGCCACGTGGAGGACACCGCCCGCGGCCACCTGTTGGCGATGGAACGAGGGAGTCCCGGCGAATCGTACATCGTCGCAGGCGAACCGCATTCGTTGATCGACGCGTTCGAGGTCGCGGAGAAGCTGACCGGCATCCCCGCGCCGCGCTTCCGACTTTCGCCCGGAGTGCTCCGTGGGCTGGCGGCCCTCACGAGGTCGGAGCGGATTCGCGACGTCGCGGGCGTCACGTACCTCGGCAGCAATGCGAAGGCGCGTCAGGTCCTCGGATTGAATCCCCGTCCCTTCTCGGACGGGTGGCGCGAGACGTCGGAGTACGAAAGGGGCCTCCTGGGGATGGCGTTCCCCAGCGGTTCCTGAGGCCGCCTCGGGGATTCGGTCTTATAAACGATGCGCGTTCCCGGCCCAACTCCCCAGGAGGAGGTCGGATATGCCGTACAACGACGGACAGAGCACGCTGTTCTTCGGGCCCTGGTATCGAAAGTCCCCGTTCTTCGAGGCGACGCTCCGCGCGGGCGCGAAAGCGTACGACATCTACAATCACATGTACCTCCCCGGCCTGTACACCGATCCGTTCGAGGAGTACTGGCACCTGGTCAACCACGTCACGCTCTGGGACGTGAGCGTGGAACGGCAAGTCGAGATCAGCGGGAGAGACGGCACCAAGTTCGCGGAGCTCCTCACGCCGCGCGACCTGTCGAAGTGCAAGGTCGGCCAAGGCAAGTACGTCGTCATCACGGACGAGAACGGCGGCATCATCAACGACCCCGTCCTCATCCGCCTCGAGAAGAACCGGTTTTGGCTCAGCCTCGCGAACTCGGACACGCTCCTCTGGGCGAAAGGCGTCGCGGTGAACGCCGGGATGGACGTGGACATCATCGAGCCCGACGTCTCCCCGCTCCAGGTGCAAGGCCCGAAGTCGAAGGACGTCCTGCGGGACCTCGTCGGGCCGGAGATCCTGGACCTCGGCTACTACTACTTCATGGACGCGAAGATCGGCGGGATCCCGGTCGTCATCACCCGGACCGGCTGGACGGCGGAGGTCGGGTACGAGGTCTATCTCCTCGACGGGAGCCGAGGTCTCGAGCTGTGGGACCGGATCATGGAGGCGGGCAAGAAGTACGACATCCGGCCGATCGCGCCCTCCGAGATCCGACGGATCGAGGCAGGGATCCTGAACTACGGCTCCGACATGACGCTCGAGAACAACCCGTACGAGGTCGACCTCGGGTGGCTCGTCAACCTCGAAAAGAAGGCGGACTTCGTCGGGAAGAAGGCCCTCACGCGAATCAAGAAGGCCGGCGTCAAGCGGAAGCTGGCGGGCATCGAGATTCACGGTCCTCAGATCCACGCGTGGGCGACGGAATTCTGGGACGTGAAGAAGGACGGCAAGAATGTGGGCCACCTGACC
>DASPXQ010000129.1:0-4798 GCA_035637195.1 Thermoplasmata archaeon
CGCGAGGTCCTCCGCGAGGTCGTCCTCGTGCAGGAGGTCGAGTCGGTACGCGGGCGACCGCACCCGGATCGCCTCGCCGTCCGGGCGTGCGTCGTGGCGCATCCGCGCGAGGAGGTCCACCGCCTCCTTCGTCCGGACGGACAGCCCGAGGCGCGCGTTCGCGCGATCGAGATGCAGCGCATGCTCACTCGGCGACAGGTCCGGCGTCTCCATCGTCCGATCGGCGTAGCGTGTGTGGACCGTCTCGATCCGACCGCCTCGTTCCGCGAGCGAAGTCGCCACGATCGCGAGGCAGCCTCGCACCGCCTCGAGGTCCGTGCCCGTCACGTCGATGAACACGTTCCGCGTCTCGCTTGTGAGCTGCGTCCGGATGCCGTTGATCACCGGCGGGAAGCTCAGCACCTCGCCGTGGGCGTCTGTGATGAGCGGGAACCGCGGCTTCGACGCAACGAGGTGCGCGTACTCGCGGCCCTTCTCGTGCTTCGTCAGGATGTCGGCGAGGTCCATCTCCTCCGCGAGTCCGAGCGGCGTGAAGCGCACGGTCTTCGGGAGGACCGCCCGGTAGGCGAACGGTGGCGCCACCCGGTCGAGATCGTGGATCCCGATCGCGACCTTCCTGCGGCGCCGCCCGACCGTCAGGTGGAGCTTCTCCTGGAGGTCGACGAGGGACCGGAGCAGCGCGTCGTCCATCTCGAGGCCGCGGACGATGCCGCCGACCGCGTACGGCCGGACGTCGGCGACGCTCGGGTCCACGATGAAATCGATGCCGGACGACGCGACCCGATAGGCCGGCAACCCGGGTTCGAGACCGAGGTATCCCCGGAGGGCGCGCGCGATCCCTTCGACCGAGTACAGGTCCGGCCGGTTCGGGAAGATGTCGAACGTCATCACGTCGCCTTCGACGCCTTCCGGCCCCGCGCCCATGAAGGTGATCCGGTCGACGCACTCGTCGAGGCTGAGTCGCTTCCCGAGCAGCTCGATCAGGTCGCCGTGGGCCACGTCGACGTTCGTCAAGGACGCTGCGGATGAAATTTGACTATTAATAACGTTTCAGACGGGGCGCGAGGAAAAAGGAAAAGGTGTGGCGGTCCGCGACTACTTCGCGGCAGCGGCCGCGCCGTGCGCCCCCTTGGCGACGGCGGCAACGGCTGCACCGATCCCGCCACCCGCGGCACCGCCCGCCAACGCGTTCTTCACGGCCGTCACGACGTCGTAGCCGTGCGTCGTCGGCGGGATGTGCTGGAGCGCGATCGCGAGCCCGGGGATGTCCCCGTGCGTCGCCGCGGACGCGGCGCCGAGCGCCACGGCCCCGACGGCGGCTCCGATCGCAGCGGCGATCCCGAGGGATATCAGGTCCGACACCTCCGTTGGATCGGTGGTGTCTCGGAGGATAAGGCGTTTATGGTACGACGGTCGAAAGCTCCCTTGAACGATATGCGCCCCTCGGCGACGCGCTCCTCCGAGAGCGTGCTTGTGACGCTCTTCGCCCCCTCCGTCGCGACCGCCCGGACACGCGCAGAAACATACCTCTACTTAGAGGTATGAGACCGAAGGGCTCCTCGCGACCTGCCGCGGACTCGGAGCCGTCGAACGGCGCAGTCCTTCGGAGAATGTTCAAGTCACGTTCCGAAATGTTCGCGACGTAGAGGACAATCCAGGACAAATGGAGGTCACAAGGCCATGGACGGAGACCGGGCGATCGGGATTGCAGGCGTGGGGAAGATGGGCGAGGCCTTGGTACGAGGCCTCGTCACCGGCCGTGTCGTGCCGCCCTCGCGGGTCTTCGTGAGCGACGCCGTCCCGGCCCGCGCGAGGGAGATCGCCGCGAAGTACGGCGTCGGCTACGTCGAAACCACGTCGGCACTCGCAGAACGATCCGACGTCCTCGTCCTTGCCGCGAAGCCGAAGGACATGCCCGCCCTCGTCAACTCAATCGCGGGACACGTCAAGGAAAGAGGCCTTGTCGTCACGCTCGCCGCGGGCGTTCGGACCGCGTTCATCGAGAGGGTTCTGCAGGGCCGTGGACGCGTCGTCCGGATCATGCCGAACCTCGCGTGCGCCGTCGGCGAAGGCGCATCCGCGTTTGCAATCGGGGAGACCGCGACGGAACATGATGCCCTCATCGTCGAAGAGATGTTCGGGTCCCTCGGTCGCGTGACGATCGTCGATGAGCCGATGCTCGATGCCGTCACCGGTCTCAGCGGCAGTGGACCCGGCTTCATCGCGGCCCTCGCCCACTATATGATCGAGGGCGGCGTCCGGTCCGGATTGCCTCGGGACGTCGCGACGAAGCTCGCACTCCAGACGATGAAAGGGACCGCGGAGCTCCTGTTGATTGACGGCCTCGAGCCGATGAAGTTGTACGAGATGGTCGCGACCCCGAACGGGACGACGATGGCGGGGTGGTCCGTGATGCAATCCCGTGGCGTGCCGCAGGCAATCAGCGACGGTATCGTCGCGGCGTCGAAACGGGCCGTCGAACTCGCCGAGGAAACCGCGAAGGCGCATGGGTGATCAACCGCAGACGGCGCCGCGGGATGCGGAGGCGACCAGCTTCGCGTATTTCGCGAGGGCGCCGGTCGTGTATCGCGGCGACGGGCGACCCCAGGTTCGCCGGCGAGCCTCGATTTCGGACGCGCTGAGATCCACATCGAGCCGGCGCTGAGGAACATCGATGACGATCGAGTCACCGTCGCGTACCAGGGCCATCGGGCCGCCATCCCACGCCTCTGGGGAGACGTGACCCACCATGAGACCACGGGTCGCACCGGAGAACCGTCCGTCGGTGACAAGGGCGACTTCCTCGCCGAGTCCCTGACCCACAAGGGCGGCGGTCACCGCGAGCATCTCCCGCATCCCGGGCCCGCCCTTCGGTCCTTCGTACCTGATCACGACGACATCGCCGGGCACGATCTCGCGGTCCCGTGCCGCTTGAAACGCCGCCTGCTCGCTGTCGTACACGCGTGCGCCACCCCGATGCACGAGCCGGGTGACCCCTGCAGTCTTCACGACGGCGCCGTCGGGCGCGAGGCTGCCATGAAGGATCGCGATCGTCCCGGTCGCGCTGATCGGTTGTCCGATCTCGCGGACGATATCGCCCCCGATCTTGACCGGCACCTCGCGGAGTCGTTTCGCCATCGTCTCGCCGGTGACGGTCAGCGCCTCGCCGTCGAGCTTGCCGGCGTCGAGCAGCCGGCGCAAGACGACGGGCACCCCTCCCGCTCGGTACAGGTCCGCCATGACGTACTTCCCGCCCGGCTTCATGCTCGCAATGTGCGGTGTCCTCCGCGCGATGCGGTCGAAGTCCCCGAGGGAGAGCGGGACGCCCGCCTCGTTGGCGATCGCGAGGAGATGCAGGACGGCGTTTGTCGAGCCGCCCATCGCGGCATCGAGTGTGATCGCATTCTCGAACGCCTCGTGGGTGAGGATATCGCGCGGCTTGATGCCCATCTCCAACGCCTTCATCGCGGCCTCGCCGACCTTCGACGCGTGGTCCTCGCGGGCGGGGTCCACCTGCGGGATCGCGGCGTCACCGGGGAGTGTGAGGCCGAGCGCCTCCGCGCAGGAGGCCATCGTGTTGGCGGTGAACAGGCCCGCGCAGGTGCCCGCGCCCGGGCACGCCGACCGCTCGAGTTCGTCTAGCTGAGCCGCGGACATCGTTCCCGCGGAGAACGCGCCGACGGCCTCGAAGACGTCCTGGATCGTGACGTCGCGGCCCTCGAATCGCCCCGGGAGCATCGGGCCCCCGTACGTGAAAATCGAAGGCACGTTCAGCCGGGCCATCGCCATGATCGAACCGGGGATCGACTTGTCGCATGCGGCGCAGGCGACGAGGGCGTCGTAGCGGTGCGCGTGCATCATCAGCTCGATCGAGTCCGCGATGACCTCCCGGCTGACAAGGGACGCCCGCATGCCCTCGTGGCCCATCGCGATTCCGTCGGAGACGGTGATCGTCATGAATTCCCGCGGCGTGCCACCGGCCTCGCGGACGGCCGCCTTCACGCGCCGCGCGACCCGATCGAGATTGAGCTGGCACGGGGTCGCCTCGTTCCACGTGTTCGAGACGCCGATGAGAGGCCGCGCGAGATCTTCGTCGGAGAGCCCCATGCCCCGCATCATCGCACGCGCGGGCGCGCGCTCCGGCCCCTCCGTAACCTCCCAGCTGCGGTGCTTGAGACGTCTCGGGTCCCCCATCGTCTCCTCCGAGGAACCGGTGATTGCCCCGGGGCGGATATGGATTTCGCCGAGGCCGACGAGTCGACTATGAGGGAATTGAAAAGCGTGGGCCGGAATGGGGGACGACCTCACCGAGCGGCACTCGGTTGTCGACGGACGTCACCACCGGCGTCGCGCGGATATCGCGATCGTGGAAGGCGTTGCACATCGCGTGCGCGACCTTCTCGGCGATTCGCGGCTGGGCAGCCAGCGAGAAGACCGTCGACCCGGATCCGCTCATGGCAAAGCCCGACCCACCTGCAGCGGTTGCGCCCGCCTGCGCCTCCGCGTACCCTCGGAGAAACGGCGATCGGGCGGGCTCCGCGAGGCGGTCTTCCAGGCAGCGACCTGCCAGGGCGACGTCCCCGCGAGACAGGGCGAGGGCCAGCGTGGATGCGCGGCCGACGTTCGAAATAGCATCGCGAAGCGGCACGGTGTCCGGGAGCACGCGACGCATGTCGGCCGTCCGCAGGACGAGTTCCGGGATCGCAAGGGCGATTTGGATGCGACGGCTGACCGGCTCCCGCGCGACGACGAGGGGATCGGTCGATGCGATGGTCGCGAAGCCGCCGAGGAGTGCCCC
>DASPXQ010000130.1:0-7954 GCA_035637195.1 Thermoplasmata archaeon
GATCCGGATCGAAGCGGGCGTGCTGCGGCGCGCCGACGGGTCCGCGTACATGGAGTGGGGTGGGAACCGAGTCCTGGCCGCCGTCTACGGGCCGCGCGAGGCCCATCCGCGGCATCTCCAGGATCCCGCGCGGGCGCTCGTCCAGTGCCGCTACAACATGGCGCCGTTCAGCGTCTCCGACCGGAAACGGCCCGGGCCGGATCGTCGATCCGTCGAAATCTCCAAGGTCATCTCGGAGGCCTTCGCCTCCGTGGTCTTCGTGGAGCAGTTCCCCCGGACGTCCGTCGACATCTTCATCGAAGTCCTCCAGGCCGACGCCGGGACGCGGTGCGCCGGGCTCAGCGCCGCGAGCGTCGCCCTCGCCGACGCCGGCGTTCCGATGCGGGACCTCCTGGCCTCGTGCGCCTCCGGGAAGATCGAAGGGGTCGTGTGCCTCGATCTGAACAAGGACGAGGACAACTTCGGGGACGCCGACTGCCCCATGGCGATCGTGCCACGCACCGGGGAGATCGTGCTCCTGCAGATGGACGGCCACCTGACGTACGACGAGTTCCAGAAGGCAATGGACCTGTCGATCGGGGCGACGCACCGCATCTACGAGTTGCAACGGGACGCGCTCCGTCGCCGGTACTCCGTCACCCTCGAGGACATCCTCAAGGAGGCGCCGCCGCTCCCGCCGCCGCCTTCCGAGGAGCCGCTCCCGCCGGTCCCGCCGGAGGACGACTTCGGGCCGGAGGGGATCTGATGAGCGAGGAGATCGTCTCCGAGCTGATGCGCGCCCATGTCTACCGGCTCGCGTCGGCTGGACAACGGGTCGACGGCCGGGCGCTCGACAAACCGCGGAAGGTGACGATCGAGCGGGGGTTCGTCTCGACCGCGGAAGGCAGCGCCCGGGTCAAGCTCGGCAACACGGACGTCCTCATCGGCATCAAGATGTCCGTCGGCGAACCGTATCCGGACACCCCGAACTCCGGCGTGCTCTCGACGAGCGTCGAGCTCATCCCGATGGCCAGCCCGACGTTCGAGGCGGGCCCGCCCCGACCGGATGCGATTGAGCTCGCTCGCGTCGTCGACCGTGGGATCCGGGAGTCGAAGATGGTGAACATGGACCGGCTCTGCATCACCCCGAAGGAGAAGGTCTGGGTCATGTTCATCGACATCCACGTCCTGGACTACGACGGGAACCTGTTCGACGCGTGCTCGTACGGCGGGGTCGCCGCGCTCGCATCGACCAAGGTCCCGGCGAAGGCGATGGGGGTGGGCGAAGACTTCGCGCTCCCGGTCGAACACTGGCCCGTCAGCGTGACGAGCGCGAAGATCAAAGACATCGTGCTGGTCGATCCGAGCCTCGACGAGGAGCGCATGGCGGACGCGCGGCTCACCGTGACGACGGACGAGAACGGCGACATCCGCGCGATGCAAAAAGGCTTAAGTGGAAGCTTTACTTACGAAGAAATCAAGCGGATCATCGAGACGGCCCAGCGCGTGGGCCGCGAGATCCGTCCTTTGCTGAAACACTGAGGTCCACGATGGCGCGTCGCACGCGAAAGGCTGGTGTCGTCGGCCGGTTCGGCCCCCGCTACGGGGTGCGGATCCGCCGGCGCGTCCAAGAGATCGAGGAAGGCCGCCGAGCGAAGCACACCTGTCCGCGCTGCCAGGCCGTATCCGTCCACCGGAAGTCGAGCGGCGTCTGGGAGTGCCGTCGATGCGGGAACGTCTTCGCGGGGGGCGCGTACCGTCCCGTCGTGACGACGTCCTTCAAGCGGGAACTCGTGGAGGCCGTCAAAGAGCCCGAGGCGAAGGCCGAGGAGACCTGACGTGTACAAGTGCGCGAAATGCCTCGAGCCGATCCGGACGAACATCAACACGGTCGGGATCCAGTGCGAGCGCTGCGGTTCGAAGATCTTCTATAAGGAGCGGCCGAACGTCAAGAAGGTCGTCAAGGCGCGATAAACATGCGGCGGGCGACGATTACGCTGGTGGGCCCCGAAGCTCACGTCGTGGCCGAGGCGCTCCGGCCGGAAATGGGCCGGGACGTGCCGAAAGCCCGCGTCTCGATGCGGCCCGGACGCAACCGCCTCACGCTGACGATCGACGCCGAGGACACGAGCGCCCTGCGCGCCGCGGTCAACTCGTATTTGCGCTGGGCCGACCTGGCCGCACGCGTGCATGAGGTGGCCGTGTGAAGGAGATCTCCCCGCAGCTGCAGAACCAGATCGCGCAATACCAGAATCTGCAGCAACAGCTCCAGGTGCTCGGGAGCCAGCGCGTGCAGCTCGAAGCGAAGCTTCGCGAGATCGAATCGACCCTGGAGGAGCTCGGCAAGGTCTCGGCGGAGACGCCGGTTTACAAGAGCATCGGCATGCTCCTGGTGCGCCAGGACGACCGGGACAGTCTAAAGAAGGAGCTCGAAGAGCACAAGGAGACGCTCACGATCCGCGTGAAGTCGCTCCAGAAGCAAGAGAAGTCCCTCTCCGAACGCTACAACGACCTCGCGGGCAAGATCCAGACGGCCCTGGGCGGGGCCGCCGCCGCATCCGAAGGCGGCTGAACTTTTCTCCCTACGAAGAAGTGGCAAATCCTTATATCGCGAGGTCCGTTGGCGAATCCGTGGACGAGGATTCCGGATCGGAGGAGAGCCCCGAACCCGATGAATCGCCCGATGAATCGACCACCGAACCCACCGGGACCACGCCGCCGGGTCCGGTCCTGAATCGGATGAGTTTCTCCCGGTTTCTGATGATCTTCCTGTTCCTCCTCGCCCTCTACGCTCTCATCGACCCGCAGGTCGGCCTCGGCTTCGCGGGGATCGCGAACTTCGCTTTCGCGCCCCTCATCGGGTTCGGCGGCACCTTGCCCGTCCTGACGATCCTCTTGGCGGGCATGCTCACGACGACGATCTCGTCGATCATCCGCGACCACTACACGAACTGGGTGAAGATGGCCCGCACGCAGAAGATCATGGCGGCGTGGCGGAAGGAGCAGATGGAAGCGATCCGGAAGGGCCAACAGACGAAGCTCGAGAAGCTGAAGGAGGCGCAGCAAGGCTTCCTCAAGGACTCCATGGAGGTGCAGATGGCGCCGATGAAGTCGACCGCCTGGACGATGTTCATGTTCATCGTCGTCTTCACATGGCTCCGCCTCTTCGTCGACGTCACGCTCGGACACCTCGGGAACCAGTGGATCGCCGTGCCCTGGTCCACCCACGTGTTCCTGAACGACGCCAACGTCTTCCCAAACTGGGTCCTCCTCTACTCGCTCCTCGCGATCCCCTTCGGACAGATCGTCATCCGCCTGCTGAAGTACGTCCGTTTCAAGCGACGACTCGACACGATGGGGGTCCCGCTCCAACCCCAGCCGGACGAAGCCTGAGGGGTCGCCGATGATCCTCGCGGTCGGCGGCCCGCCGGGCAGCGGCAAGACGACGGTCGCCGAGCGGTGGGCCGCGGCCCGAGGCTACGTCCTCGTGTCCGCGGGCATGCGGTTCCGCGCGATGGCGAAGGAGCGCGGGATGAGCCTCGAGGCGTTCGGGAAGGCGGCCGAGGCGGACCCGGCGATCGACCGCGTGCTCGACGCCGCGGTCCTGGCGGAGATCCTCTCCAAGGAGGCGTCCGGAGCGAGCGTCGTCGTGGACGGCCGCATCCAAGCGTATCTCCTCGCGAAGCAGGGTATCCCCTGCACCAAGGTCCTGATCGACGCCCCCTTGGCGGTGCGGGCACAACGGATCGCAACGCGCGAGAGGAAGACCGTCCAGGACGCGGAGCGGGAGATCGTCGCGCGGGAGCGCTCGGAGCGCGTCCGGTACCGCCAGATCTACGGGATCGACCTGCGCGACACGCGAATCTTCGACCTGGTCCTGGACTCCGGCCGCAAGACGCCGGACGAGATCGTCGCGGCGATCGCGGCGCGGGTGGGGGGATGAGCGACCTCGTCGTCCTCCACGAGACCCCCGATTCGAAGCATGGGAAGCGCCCGGAGGATCGTTCGATCGAGGAGCGCATCCGCCGGGGCTTGGCGGTCGTCGACAAGCCGGTCGGACCGACGTCCCACCAGGTGAGCGCCTGGGTCCGGGACATGTTCGGAGTCCCGAAGGCGGGCCATGCGGGCACGTTGGACCCGCGTGTCACCGGCGTGCTCCCGGTCGGCCTCGCCGACGCGACGCGCGCACTCGAGGCGCTGCTGGCCGGGGACAAGGAGTACGTCGGGGTGTTGCAGCTGCACCAGGACGTCGAGGAGCGGAAGGTGCGCTCGATGATGGGCCGCTTCGTCGGCGAGATCTATCAGATGCCCCCGGTGCGGTCGGCCGTCAAGCGGGAGCAACGGACCCGCCATGTGTACGAGTTCGAGCCGCTTGAGATCGAAGGCCGCAACGTCCTCTTCCGCGTACGGTGCGAGTCCGGGACGTACATCCGGACGCTGTGCTCCGACGTGGGCGAGGCGCTCGGTGTCGGCGCGAACATGGTCGACCTGCGGCGGACGCGGACGGCCTCGTTCTCGGAGGCCGACGCTCACCCGTTGAACGCCTTCCGCGACGCAATCGTCTACTGGCGGGAGGGGGACGAGGCCGCGATCCGGGCGATCGTGCGACCTATGGAAGACCTGCTGCGGCACCTGCCCCGAATCGTCATCAAGGACACCGCGGTCGACGCGATCTGCCACGGTGCGAACCTCGCGGTGCCTGGCGTCGCGAAGCTCTCGCCGCACATCCGCCGCGGCGACCTGGTCGGCCTCTTCACGGGGAAGGGCGAGGCGGTCGCGGTATCGAAGGCGCTCATGACGACGGACGAAATCGTCGTCGCGAAATCCGGGGCGGCGGCGGACACGGCCCGCGTGCTCATGGAGCCCGGGACCTACCCGAAGCTCTGGAAGTGAGCGATGGGCGTCGACGCATGGGGCTTCGACGCGGAGCGGCAGGTCGCCGCGCGCCGCCTTCGGTCGAAGCGGCTCGTCCTGCGCGCCGTCCACGGGGCCGTGATTGGTCTTCTCGCGACGGCCCTGGTGGCAGGGGGCGCGACGTCCTCGCGGGATGCCGTCCTCCGACTCGGATGGCCGGGCTGGGCGTCCACGGGGGCTTTCCTCTCCATCCTCTTCGGCGCCTTCGCCGCGGCGGAACTCCCCTTCGCCTACGTCGGCGGATTCCGATGGGAGCGCGCTTTCGGGTTGTCCCGCCAGCACCTGAGCGGTTGGCTCAAGGACGTCGCGAAGTCCCTCGCTCTCGGGCTCGTCTCGACCCTCGTCGTCGGCGGTGGGCTGCTGTGGTTGCTCGCCGCCACCCATTGGTGGTGGCTCGTCGCGTGGATCCTCGGCGTCGCAGCCTCGCTTGGAATCGGATTCCTCGCGCCGATCGTGCTCGTGCCGCTGTTCTACCGTCTCCGGCCGATCCAGGACGTGAGCCTCCGGAATCGGTTCGCATCCCTCGCGGCGCGCGCGGGCGTCCCCGTGATTGGCGCTTTCGTGCTCGAGGCGTCCCCGAAGACGAGGCGGTCGAACGCCGCCGTGATGGGGTTCGGCCGGACGCGCCGAATCGTCGTCACCGACACCCTCTTGGCGGAGTTCTCGATCGAGGAGATCGATGCGGTCCTCGCGCACGAGCTCGCTCATCAGCACCACCTCGATCCGCTCTGGGGGTTGCTCCAAGGCTCGCTCGCATCCCTGGCGATCGTCGCGGTCACGGCGTGGCTCTACGATGCGACGCGCGCTTCTTTCGGGATTCCGTCGGCCGGCGACATGGCGGGACTGCCGTGGCTCGCGGTCCTCTTCAGCCTCGTGGCGCTTCCGTTCGGCCCCCCGCAGCTGTGGTGGTCTCGCGGACGAGAGTCGCGGGCCGACCGGTTCGCGCTCGAGTTGACCGGGGATCCCGCAGCATTCGCGGCCGCGATGGTCCGGCTCCACGACCGGAACCTCGGCGTCGCGGATCCGAGGCGCTGGGAGAAGTGGCTGTTTTGCAGCCATCCCACGGGACGCGAGCGGGTCGAGTCCGCGCGGGCGTTTGCGGCGGCGCGCGCATGAGCTCCGGAGAATCCTTTATTACGACGGATAGGATGGGCGCGACGCTGGGTGCCGAGGTCGCCTAGTCCGGTAGGGCGCCAGCCTGGAGAGCTGGTGGACGCAAGTCCTCGGGAGTTCAAATGGCTCCCGCCGCTCGTGTGACGGGTGCCTGGAATTCTCCCCCTCGGCGTTCAGTTTTTTCGGCGTCCGCGCGCGAGGCGTTTCTTGAGTTCCGCGATCGGAGGGAGGGGCATCGGGTTGACGCGCCGCAGAGTCGCGAGATACAAGCTCATGTAGTCCCCGAGGTAGAGTGTGCCAAGGAGGCGGCTGAGGACGCTTTCGCCTTCGGCCTCGATCTCAATCGCGGCGGCGCGGCGGGACATCAGTTCGACCGTGATGTCGAGCTGCCGACGAATCTCCGGGGGTTCGTCCCGATCGCGGAGCACGATCGGCGTATGGCGGCGGGCCCGAGCGTCCTCGGACCACCCCACGAGTTCGTTGTGGTCTGCCTCGGGCAAGGCGGAGGAGAACGCGAGCATCTTCGCGTTTTCGTTCATCTGCGTCTGCCAGCGTTTCGCGATTGGGGTGAAGGGGGCGGTCGCATAGACGACCGGAACCGTGTTGCGCAGGCGGATCGCCAGACTCTTCGCTCGGTTCGAGCGAACGGCGGTCTCTGGGCGCAACCGCTTCCGGAGTCTGCGCAGGTGGTCGATCGAGTCCTCGAGCTCGGCGCGGAGAGGCCCGACGACCCACGACTCGCCGATCGAGGGCAGGACCCCGAACAGATGGCCGAACGCCCCGCGGGGAGGCAACCCGGCCGGCACATCGACGATGGGCACGCCGTTCTTGCGCGCGAGGTCGCGCAGCGAGCCCCCGGAGGTGACCGCCACCATCCGACAGCCGAGCTTCATCCCCTGGGTCGCCGCGCTCAGCGTCTCCTCCGTGTTCCCGGAGTAACTCACCGCGATCAGCACGTCTTCGGGGCGCGCGTACGAGGGAAGGCGGTAATCGCGCACGACCTGGATCGGCACCTTCGCCCGGTCCGCGACCCACGCGGCGAACACATCTCCCGCGATTGCGGACCCGCCCATGCCGACGACGAAGACCCGCTGCGCGTCCCCGGTCTCGAACCCGGCCTGGGGAGAAAGGTGCAGGGAGGCTTCGAGCTGCTCTGGCAACGAGCCGATGATCTCCCGCATCCCATCGGGATCGATCCGGGCGACCTCCCCGGGTTCGAGCATCCCGGGCCCCATGGGGGTGATCCGGATAAGCCCTGCGTCCGTGCGACGCGGAACCAAGAAGCTGGTTCCTACAATAATCTTGATATATTCCGCGTCCGCTCGATGGAGGCGTGGGAGACGTCGAACGGGCGCTCGAATCCCTGCGCCGCGGGGCGTTCGTCCTGGTCTACGACGCCGACGGCCGCGAAGAGGAGACGGATCTCGCGATCGCGAGCGAGCTCGTCACCCCGGTCGCCGTCCGCACGCTGCGAAAGGAAGCGGGCGGGCTCATCTGCGCAACGGTGTCCGGCGAGGTCCGCGCGAGGCTCGGACTGCCGTACATGACGGACGTCCTGCGCCGCGCCGGCGGGATGTATCCGATCCTGAATGCCGTGTCGACGGAGGACATGAAATACGATCGGCACAGCGCGTTCTCGATTGCGGTCAACCATCGGGACACGTACACCGGCGTGACGGACGCAGACCGGGCGAAGACGATCGCCCGGTTGGCGGAGATCGCGAAGGATGCGCTGCGGCGGGAGAACGGCTGGGCCGCGCACGCCTTCGCGGAGGAGTTCCGTTCCCCGGGGCACGTCCCCTTGCTAAACGCCGCGGAGCCGTTGCTCGCGGAACGCCGCGGCCACACGGAGCTCACGACGGCCCTCACGATCATGGCCGGACTCGCGCCGAGCGCGACCATCTGCGAGATGATGGCGGACGACGGACGGGCCCTCCCGAAGGAACAT
>DASPXQ010000131.1:0-9827 GCA_035637195.1 Thermoplasmata archaeon
TGGAGGAGCGCGGAGGACGGCCTCCATCTCCGGGTCCACGGATCCGAGGACGAGGTCCGACTGGCGTGCCACTGCGGCCGGTTCCATTGGATCATCCGGGAGCAGGTCTCCGGGGGACGGGCGCTCCTCCTTCTCACCTGCCACAACTGCGGACAGCGGGCAACGTTTGCGATGGAGCGCGTGACGCTCCCCGCACCGTAAGCGGCTCAGCGCATCGCGTACCCGCCGTCCACGACGATCGTCTGTCCCGTGATGTATGCGGAGTCGTCCGAGGCGAGAAACGCGACGACGCGCGCGACCTCCTCGGGGGTGCCCCACCGTTTCAGCGCGGGTTCTTCGGCGAGCTTGCGTCGTTCGTCCGGCGAGAGGGACTCCATCGCGGCGGTCGCGATGCTCCCCAGCGCGAGCGCGTTCACCCGCACGCCCTTCGGGCCGTAGGCCTGCGCGAGCGCTCGGCCGAGGGCGAAGATCCCCGCCTTCGCGATCAGGTAAGGGATGCCGACCGTATCGCCCGTCAGCGCGGGCGTCGATCCAATCAGGACGATGCTCCCACGCCGGGCCTTGACCATCGCCGGCAACGCGGCCTGGCAGACGAAGATCGACCCGAGCAGGTCGATGTCCAAGGGGGCCCGGATCTCGCTCGGCGTGAGGGCGGTGTACTCCTTGTACCACTCCTCGTTTCGGAAGGGATGGCCCGCGAAGCACGCGGCGACATCAAGGCGCCCCAACCCGCTCACGGTCTCCCGGACGAGGCGTTCGCAAGACCGTGGATCCGAGACGTCCGCTTGGACCGAGACCGCCTTCCGACCGAGTGTGCGGACGGCGGCGACCGTGGACTCCGCCGCCCCCTTCCCACGAAGATACTGCAGCGCGATGTCGGCGCCCTCCCTCGCGAGTTCCAAGGCGGACGCACGTCCGATCCCGCCGCTCCCGCCCGTGACGAGCGCCATGCGCGCGTCGAGACGACCCACGGCGACCCGACCCGCTCGGCGAGTAATAAATGCTCGGCCCGATAGGGGTTCGGTTCGCCACAGCGGTGCGCGCGGCCAGGCCTGCTTAAGAAGACAGGGTGAAATAGACCGGAGGCCGTCCGGCGTCCGCGCGATGCCAAAGCCCCTCCATGTTTCCACGGAGTCTGCGTTCCTGCTGTCCGGGGTCTTCATCATGCTCGTGGCGTGGGTCCTGAATCTGATGGGGACGCTCTCGTCGGAACCGGGGTCCGGCCATGGGGTGAGCGACGTGTACCTCTGGCTCATGCTCATGTTCCAGGGGCTCGCCTTCTCGACGGTGGGTATCGTCAGCTCGAAATACCGCGAGTTCACCGTGAACCCGAACCTCGCGAAGCGGTACCTCGTCGGGTTCCTGTTCATCGCCGACGGCGGGCTCCACTTGCTCGCGCTGAACCAGCATCTGTCCGAGCCCTCCGCGGCGGCGTTCTTCGCGATCGTGGCCCCGATCCAGATCATCGTCGGCGTCGTGTTCCCGTCCCTGCGCGGCCGGCTCGATCCGGCATGGCTGTTGTTCACCGCCTTCCTCATCGGTGCGTACCTCGCGACGCGGACCTTCGCGATCTGGCCGATCGGTTACGTGGAGGAATTCGATCCGCTCGGCGTGCTCTCGAAGGCCGTCGAGCTCGTCACGGTCGGCGTGCTCCTTTCCCTCGTGCGCTCGGAGCGGGTCGCGAAGCGGGACCGCCAGCCCGTCGCCCCGACGCACGGACCATGAGGCCTCCGGATCCTCTCGACGACTACGCGGCGGCGCAGGGGCCCGACTGGCAGACGAACGGGGCGACCATCCCCTTCGCACGGTGTCCCGGGACCGGGCAGATGTAGAAGTAGTTCCCGGCCTTGTCGAGCTTGATTGTAATTTGCCGGACGGTTCCGGGACGGAGCAGGTCCGTGCTGTTCAGGCCGGCCACCTTATTGCCCTGAGCGTCGACGACCTGGAATCCGTGCAGGTTCTTTCCGTCATTCCGGAGCGTGATCGTCGTCGTGTTGCCGATCCCGGCACAAATCTCGGGACCGCCTTTCGTTAGTCCGTCGAACCCCCATTCGTGCTCCGTGAGGGCGAACGTGCCGCTCAGGATGCCTCCCCCGCCGGAGGCCACGGGCGCGGGGAACACGAGGCCGACCCAAATCGCGCTCAACACGACGAGGCCGAGCACGCCCGCCGCAATCGCCGCGAGGACATCGACACGAACCGGCTGCTTTTCCATTTTTCGACCTCCTAAGGAAGAGGACCGTTGGGGGGCAAATGAGCGGGCATCACCACGGAGTACAGCAAGGCGATGAAGAGGGGCACGACCGTCAGCAAGGAGATGATCGCGAAGACGACGACGGGCTTCGCGCCGTAGCGCCCGTGCATGTACACGAGGAAGATGAAGACCGCCTGAAGGCTGGCGATGGCGACGATCGCGACGTCGGCGAGCGACCCGAAGCTCCCGCGGTTAATCGCGATTAGGATCTCGACGATCAGGCCGAACATCAGGATGCCGTACACGGCCGTATACCTCGCCTCATCGAACGTGCGGATACCCCCTACAGCAGATACAACAACGGGAAGAGGAACACCCACACCGCATCGACCATGCCCCAGTAGATCCCGAAGATCTCGACCGAGCCGCTTTTCCCCGGCCCAAAGCCGCCCCGGAACGCCTTGACGAGGAGGTACAGGAGCGCGGTCAGGCCGGCGATCACGTGGGCGCCGTGGACGCCGGTGAGGACGTAGTACATGCTCGCCGCCACGTTCGTCGAGAACGTGAAATTGGCCTGGAAGAGCTCCCTCCACTCGAGCGCCTTGTTCACCATGAACAGCGCTCCGAGCACGAAGGTGGCGATGAGGCACACGCGGAGCCCGAGCTGCGCCCCTCGCCTCGCGAAGGTCACCGCGAGGACCATCGTGAGCCCGCTCGTCACCAAGAGGATCGTGTTGAAGCCGCCGAGGTAGATGCTGTGCACCTCGCCCGGCGCGGGCCAGACGAACCCAGTGAGGGAGCTATTCATTCTGAGGAAGAGATACGCGCCGAAGAGCGCCCCGAAGAACGCGATCTCGCCGAAGACGAAGAGCCACATGCCCAACGACAGGTTCTCCAACCGCTCGAACGGCCACCTCTCCCCGATTGCCTCGGCCACGTCGTGCCGACCCCGGAGGCTCTCATGGCCCCATCCGCCGAGGGCGACGGCGAGGATCCCTGTCCCCAGGAGGAGGGCAGGGAGGCCCATGAGGACGCCCCACAGCGCGATCCCCGCGCCGGCGGCAACGAGAATCGGCCAACGACTCCAATGCTCCTCGCTGTATTCCCCGTGGCCGGCGTGTCCGTGGCCGCCGTTTGCCATGGCGGTCGGCCGATACGTGACGCCGCTCGCGGAGATCACGGGGACGCCTCCCGGGAAGTTGAACTCCGGCGGGGGAGACGGGACGCCCCATTCGAGGGAGTACCCGCCCCACGGGTCTTGGTCCGCCACGGGACCCCGACGCGCGCTCCACAGGAGGTTTCCGAACATGATGAGCTGCGAGATGCCGAAGATGAAACCGCCGATCGTGATCCAGAAGTTGATCGTCCCCCATGCGGCGACGTCATACGTGTAGACGCGGCGGGGCATATCATAGAGGAGGTGCATCGGGAAGTACAGCAAGTTGAACCCGACCATGTAAGCCACAAAATGGATCCGCCCCAGTCGCTCGCTGTACATCCGGCCGGTCATCTTCGGGAACCAGTAGTATAGGCCGGCGAAGAGGCCCGTGAGGCCGCCGCCGACGATCGTATAGTGGAAGTGACCGACGACCCAGAAAGTCCCGCGGAACGCCGTATCGAGCGCGATGGACGAGTTGAAGACCCCGGTCACGCCGCCGATGATGAACAGGCTCAGGGATCCGACGGCGAAGAGCATCGGCGTCGCGAACCGGATCGAGCCGCCCCGGAGGGTCAGGATGTACGCGAGGACGATGATGCCGAACGGGATCGAGATGAGTTCCGTCGTGATGTTGAACGCCTCGAGCAGGCTCTGCGAGATCCCCGTCATGAACATGTGGTGCGCCCACACGGTGAAGCTCAGGATGCTCGCGAGGCCGAGGCACGGGATGATGATCCGCTTCGCATAGAGCGGGCGTCGGCTGAACGTCGACAGGAGGTCCCCGGTGATCCCGAACCCCGGCAACAGAAGGACGTACACCTCCGGGTGTCCGAAGAACCAGAACATGTGATCCCACAGCAGGGAGCCGCCCTCCGGTGATGTGAAGAACACCGTCCCCAGGGCTCGGTCCGAAACGAGCAGGCTGAGGGCGGACACGAATGCCGGGAACGCCCAGAGCATAAGGAGGCTCGTGAAGATCCAGCACCATGTGAACAGCGGCAGGCGCATGAGCGACATGCCCGGGGCCCGAAGGCGGAAGATCGTCACGAGGAAATTGACGGTCGAGACGATGCTCGACGCCATCAGCAGCATGAGCGCCAGGCCCATCATCGACCCGCCGACCGCGGGGCTGAACTCGACGGTGTTCAGCGGGGCGTACGTCGTCCATCCCCAATCCGCCGTGCCGCCTCCCGCGAAGAAGCTCGAGAGGGCGAGCAGGCCACTGGACAGGTAGACCCAATAGCTCAGCGCGTTGAGCCGCGGGAACGCCATGTCGCGTGCGCCGATCTGGATCGGCACGAAGTAGTTCGCGAACGCGGCGCCGAGCGGGGTGATGACCCAGAGGAGCATCAGGAGACCGTGCGTCGTGACGGCCTGGTTGTACTGGTCGGGCTGCAAGAACGTGTTGTCGGGGACCGCGAGTTGGACGCGGAAGGTGAGGGCGAAGAGGCCCGCGGCGACGAAGAAGTAGAGGGATGTGAGGAGGTACAGGATGCCGATGTCCTTGTGGTTCGTGGTGAAGAGCCACCGCTTCAACGGACGCCAGTCGACCGCCTCTATCCCCCCGTGTACCACGTGTTGAAACTCGTCGAGCCCAGCACGAACAGATCCGCGGTCATCTGCGCGTGACCCGTCCCGCACAGCTCGTAGCATCGGATGCTATAGGTCCCGATCTGGTCGGCGACGAACCACGCTTGATTGATGCGACCGGGAATCGCGTCCCGCTTGATCTTGAAATCCGGGATCCCGAACGAGTGGAAGACGTCGAGGCTCGTGATGTTCAGGATGACGGTGCCGCTCCAGCAGCCGGTCGCCGTCGGTCCACAGGTGAGGTTCTGCACCGGGACCCGCATCTGGCCGATGCTCTCTTGGCCGTTCGGGTACACGAACCGCCAGCCCCACTGGAATCCGAAGACGTCGATGTAGAGGGCGTTCGGATCGTTCGGCGGGTTCTGGAGATACGCGTTCAGGGCGAACGTGTTGAGCGTCAGGCCGAAGAACAGGGCAACCAAGAGCGCGGTCAGGATCGCCGCGAGCGCCGGGTTGCCGCGCTCGGCCATCACGCCGACCCTCGGCGCGTCCTCCGGATCCGGAGTCCCGGGCTTTCGGCGGTACTTGACCAAGAAGTAGAAGAAGAGGCCGAACACCGTGCCCGCGACGACCACCGCCGCGATGATGTATAATGTGAAAAGGGACTGCCAATGCTCCGCGGACGGAGCGGGCGCTGGCACGAGCCCGGGAGACGCCATCTTGCGTAAAAAGGTTTCAACGAACTGCACCGCCCGCATCCAGCATCTTTAAGCCGGGTCAATCAATGCCCGGATGTTGGGGTCATGATGGAGGGCGGAACATCAGCGGCCGAAGCGCCCAAGGCGCCAAGCCGAAAAGCGATGTGGGCCATCATTGCAGTCATCGTTGCAATCGCGGTCGCCGCATCCGGGACCGTGTGGTACTTGGCCTCGGCGCCGCAGTACGCGAAGTTCTCCCTCGTGGCGTTGGACTTCGCGTACGACCAGACCGCGAATCCGGACATACATCCATTGCACCACGCGAAGGCGGGCCAGCCCATCTGGGTCGTCTTCTCGAACGAAGGGACCAACGATCACGAGTTCCTCCTCTACACGAACACGACCGGGGTCTTGGCGTCGGCGAACGCGGCTCTTGCACTCGCTCAAGCGCATAACCCGGGCTGGGCCACGGATTCGGATATCGCGAACGCGACGCTGGACGAGTACGACACGCTCCATGACGCGTGGGCCAACCTGAGCCGGTACAACGACGTCGACCGCGATGTGGCACCCGATGCCACGACGAATCTACTGTTCGTCATCAACGAACCGGGGACCTATTTCTTCGTCTGCCACCAGGTCGATCACACGACGGACCCCTCGAACTGGATGGTCCACCAAGGGGATGGGATGTGGGGCACACTCATCGTGGACCCGTGAGGTCTCGAAACCCGTGGCCCTGACGAGCCAACCGCGCCGATCCGGCGCGGAGAGCGTCTAGCCGTTAGTGACCTCGCGTTCCCCTGGGGACGCTCGGCAGCACCACGTTCGAGAGGAACGACAGGACGATCCACAACATCAGGAACGTGCCGATCAGGATCGCCGTCGACGCTTCGAGCATCAGCGAGAACGCCGAGGCGCTCGCGAACCCCCCCATCGATGCGAAGGGGACCGCATATGCGAGGAAGAGCCCCGACACGGGCGCTCCGACGCACGCGGGACACATGACGGCGAATCCGAACAGCGGGCTCGTCAGACCGGAGGCCGCCTTCCGGCTCGCCGAGACGACCCGGAGCGAGAGCGCGACGACGAGGCCGGAGAGGAGCGAGAGCGCGACAGCGGTGGCGACCGAATACGGCCGGAGCACGACCCCGAACGTGCTCGTCGGGGCCCACACGAGCCCGGGGCCATATCCGACGGGGCTCTCGATTACCGCAGAGCCCGGCTCAATCGTTCCAGAGAGGTCGACCACGATCATCCCTTGTAGAATCACATAGACAAGGGCGTACGCCAGGGCAGCAGCGGCCCACCACCGCCTGGAGCCCCCCGCCGATTCATGGAGAAAGCGGAGGTCCGGAACGAACAGATTCCGAGTGCGCGATGCGGGGCGCCCTTCCGAGGGAGCAAGATTCGGACTCCGGTAGAGCCGGACGAAAGCATAGACCGCGAGGATTGATGCGTCGATCCAGATCAGCGGGGCGAGGGACACGAACCAGTCGAGCACCACGTCCGTGCGCAACTCTCGGACGACCTCGCCGAGCTCCGCGACGACGAGCGTCAAGAGAAGAAGGGGAAGTTCGATTGAAAGGACGCGCCGCCCCATTGGGCGCTGCAACAGCGAACCAAGAGAAAGGCTTTCTGTACGCGCCCACGGAACAAGAGATCCGACGCGTCATCGGATTGCGAACGGAGCGGAACGGCCCCGCCATCTCCGCACGTGGGGGACGGAAGGTAAAAGGCATTAACCGATGACCCGATGGGCGTCTCGCGGGGGTAGCCAAGCTAGGACAACGGCGCCGGACTTAAGATCCGGTCTCGCAGGAGTCCGTGGGTTCAAATGCGCCGCGCGAACGCGCGGAGCGGGAATTCCCATCCCCCGCACCTCGGTCAGCAACCTCTGGATGATGATTGCGGAAAAGCTTTATCACGGGGAACCGGCTCGCCGGCCTTGGAGGAACGGACCATGCTTCGAAATCGAATGGCGATCTACGTCGCCGCCTTGGCGTTTGCATTCGTCACGTCGGCGTATGTGGTCGTGCCGGCGCGCGCCGACGTCGAGTCCTTCACGCTCTACGGAGGTCAGTCCGCGGGCTGGGGATTCACGAGCACGTCGCTCACGAACCCGGGACCGACGATCACCGTGACGCAGGGCGATACGGTCGATCTGACGCTCAACTCGGTCGACGCTGCACTCCACGACTGGTTCGTGGACTACAACAACAACAACGCTGCAGATACGGGCGAGCCCAAATCAGGCGACTTCAGCGGCACCACCCCAGGGACGTTCTCGTTCATCGCAGACCGCGTCGGCACGTTCACGTACCGGTGCCACTACCATGTGGCGACGATGAGGGGCCAGATCGTCGTCCAGACGCCGCCGACGTTCGAGTTGTATGGAGACGGCGTACGCGGCTGGGGCGAGCAGAACACGACCTCCGGGATCACGATGCCCGGTCCTACGTTGACGGTCAACCAGAGCGCCACGGTCACGATCGACCTGACCGCGGCGGATGGCCAGCTCCACAGCTGGTTCATCGATCTCAACAACGACAAGATCCAGCAGACCAGTGAGCCGCACTCGAGCGACTTCGCCGCTTCCACGCGGTACACCTTCCAGGTGACGTTGGCTCCGGGCAACTACACCTATCGATGCCAGTACCACCCCAACATGATGTTTGGGACCTTCACCGTTCGGGCTACCGGAGGCGGGGGCGGACCGAGTGGAATCGACCCGACCCTGCTGATCGGGGGCATCGTGATCGTCATCGCGATTGTCGCCGTCGCCGCGGCCGTGATGATGCGCCGGAAGAAACCCGGTCCCTAGAACGTGTCGAGCCGCAAGCGCGCCAGGATCGCGCCGAGCGCTCGGATCTCGCGGGAGTCCAAGGACCAGCCGGCCCCACCGGCGTTCTCCTCCGACTGCGAGGATCGCTTCGCGCCTGGGATCGGGATCACGTGCGGGTGCCGGCGGAGCCACGCCAAGGCCACCTGGGCCGGCGTCTTGCGATGAGCTTTCCCGATCTTCCGGAGCTCCCGGATGAGTGGCGCGGTGGCGCGGAGGTTCGCGGGCTTGAACAGGTCCTCTTCGGCCCGGACGCGGTCCTTGGGCCTCTTGCCGTCGTGATACTTGCCGGAGAGGACCCCTTTCCCGATCGGGCTCCACGCCAGGATGCCGATGCCCTCCCGCTTGCAATACGGGACGACCTCCGCCTCGACGTCCCGCTGGAGCATGTTGTACCGGACCTGGTTCGACGCAATCTCGGCGCGCGACAGGCAGGTGCGGGCCTCCTCGAGGTCGCGCACAGCGAAGTTGCTGACCCCGATGTGCCGGATCTTCCCGGCGCGGTGCAATGCCTCGAGCGCCTTCATCGTCTCCCGTAACGGCACTTGGCTCCAAGGATCCGGCCAGTGGACCTGGTAGAGGTCGATCTCGCGGACGCCGAGCCGCTTCAGGCTCCCCGCGCACGCCTTCGTCACGTCGTCGGCGTGGAGGTGCCACCCGCCGACCTTCGTCGCGACGAAGACGTTGTCCCGGCCAACGTTCCGGATCGCGCGGGCCATGACCGTCTCGGAATGCCCGTCGCCGTACGCCTCCGCCGTGTCGACGAGGTTGATCCCGAGTTCGACTGCGCGTTCCATCGCCTTGCGGCAGTCGTCATCCCGGACGTCGGCGCCCCACGCCTTGCCGCCCGCCTGCCACATCCCCACGCCGATCCCGGAGACCTTCGGACCGCCGCGGCCCAACGGGACATAGTCCATGCGAACCCCGGGCGGCGGCACGCGGAAGCGGGCCAAAAAGCTATCGAGGCTCGAGATCGAACCACTCCGGCGGGTGGTCCGGGAGGCGGAAGCGGATGAACCGCTTGTTGTACTTGTCGTGGTACATGTTCGAGTCGTCGATGCCGCGTTGGTATGCCTCCTCGAACGACCGCCAGTCTTTGGTCTCTATCGCCTGCACGAGGGGCACAAGGCGTAGCCGAACGAACGTCGCGATGTCGTCGCGGTACCTCGGTCGTGCCGCGGACGCGGTCTTGAGGATCTTCTCCGACTCCTTCTCCTCGTACGCTGCGAGCTCCCAGTTGCCGGCCTTCGCGGCGTAGTAGAGGACCCAGTAGCGCCGGCTCAGCTCGTCCATCAGTCGCGCCATGCCGGGTTGCATCGCTGCGATGTCGTCGACGGTCAGCGTGCCGTGCTTCGTGGTCGCCCGCACGCGCGACCCGGGGATCGCGGCCTCGTCCATCGCCGT
>DASPXQ010000132.1:0-3790 GCA_035637195.1 Thermoplasmata archaeon
GAACGGGATAGGGAAGACAACGTGTGTCGGCCTCCTCAGCGGGGAAGTCGCCCCGAACCTGGGTCACTATCGACGCAAGAAAGCCTACTGGGAGGAAGTCTTGGACTACTTCGCAGGAACAGAGCTCCACGACTACCTCGAGAAGATCGCGAACAAACGGCTCACGACGGCCATCAAACCGCAATACGTGGACAAGTTGAGCAAAGTCTACTCGGGCCGCGTGCGAGACCTCCTGACCAAGATCGACCGTCGCGGTCGGTTGCCCGCGCTCTCCGCGTCCCTCGAGCTGGACTCGTTCCTTGATCGAGACATCTCCCAGTTGTCGGGCGGGGAGCTGCAGCGGATGGCGATTGCTGCGACGATGCTCAAGGACGCCGACATCTACTTCTTTGACGAGCCCTCATCCTACCTCGACATCTATCAGCGGCTGCAGGTCGCCAAGGTCATCCAGTCCCTTTCGAAGGAGAAGTATGTCGTCGTCGTGGAGCACGATCTCGCGGTCCTCGACTTCCTCGCCGACACCGTCTTCCTGATGTACGGCGAGGAGGGCGCCTACGGAATCATCGCGCAGCCACGCCCCGTCCGAACCGCGGTCAACGTCTACCTGGGCGGATATCTGAAGGAAGAGAACATCCGCTTCCGCGACCGCGAGATCCGGTTCGACACCCGGCCGCCGCGCGGCGACTGGAAGGCGGAGACGCTCGTCACGTTCGACGAACTCACGAAGCGGTTCGAGGACTTCGAGCTGACGGTCCGCCCCGGCCGCCTGCGCAAGGGGGAGGTCGTCGGCGTGGTCGGGCCGAATGCAACCGGCAAGACGACGTTCGTGAAGATGCTCGCCGGCCAGGAGGCCCCGACGACCGGATCCGTCGCGGGGAAGTGGCAGGTGTCCTACAAGCCGCAGTACCTCGAGGCGGCGTACGAGGGCACGGTCGGGGAGCTGCTCCGGAACACCGTCGGGAAGAAGGCGGAGTCGGGCTATTTCGACTCGGAGATCCTCCAACCATTGCGCCTCAAGGGGATGGCGGAACGGGACGTCTCAACGCTGTCCGGGGGCGAGTTGCAGCGCGTCGCGATCGCGCTCTGCCTGGGGAGGGACGCGGACATCTACCTGATCGACGAGCCCTCCGCGTACCTCGATTCGAATCAGCGCATGGAGGCCGCCCGGACGATCCGCCGAGTCATGGAGAAGGAAGCCCGGACAGGCCTCATCGTCGATCACGATGTCTACTTCATCGACATGGTGTCGGACAGCATCATGGTCTTCTCCGGCGATCCGGGCCGCCACGGGCTGGGGGAGGGACCGTTCCCCATGCGCGAGGGCATGAACGCCTTCCTGAAGATGGTGGGCATCAGCTTCCGGCGGGACGCGGATACGAACCGCCCGAGGATCAACAAGCTCGACTCGCGTCTCGACCGCGAGCAGAAGTCTGCGGGCGAATACTACTACGCGATCGAAGAGGCCGCGTGAGTCAGGCGGATCGCGGCTGGAGGCGCCCTCGCCCGTCCATGACGGGCTCGCCTTGTTCGACGATCGGCTCGCCTCGGAGGTAGACGGCCAGTGGGAAGCACCCTTCCATCCCCTCGAAGGGCGTCCAGTCGCACTTCGCGCGCAGCCGCTTCGCGGTGATCTTCTCGATCCGGCGCGGGTCGACCGCGAGGAGGTCCGCGTCGCTCCCGATCTCGATGGATCCCTTCCGGATGCCGAGGAGTTCCGCGGGACGAGCGGCCATGGCGGAGACGAGCCGCGGCAGCTCGATGTCGCCCGCGCGCATGCGGCGCATCAACAGCGGAAACGAGGAGCCTACCCCGGGAACACCCGCGGGCGCTTCCTCGAACGGTCCTTCCTTCTCCTCGAGCGTGTGCGGGGCGTGGTCGCTTGCGACGATGTCGCCGCGGCCCGCTCGGAACGCTTCCCAGAGCGCCTCGCGGTCCTCGCGCGATCGGAGAGGCGGGTTCACCTTTCCCTGAGCCCCGAGCGGCCGCGTCCAGTCTAAGAAGAGATGATGGGGCGTGACCTCGGTCGTCACGCCCTTAGGGACCGCATCGAGTGCTTCGAGGCACGTCGCATGGGCGACGTGAACCCTCGCCGATCCGGAGACTCGGGCGAGAGACGAGATCGCCTTCTGCTCGGCTTCCTTCGGCCGGGCCGTCGAGTGGCCGCGCAGATCGCGGCCCGGCACCCTCGCCAGCAGGGACGGGTCCTCCGCGTGGACGACGACGAGTTTTCGCTCGCGGCCCGCGGCATCGACGATGTCCGGGACGGCGTCCGGTTCGACCTGGAGTCCTCCTGTTGACTCGGCCAAGTACAGCTTGAAGGCGACGGCGTCGGCCAGGGATGGGACGACCCGCGCCTCCTGCGGCGCGGCGTAGAGCGTGTAGTCGATGCACGCCCGACCCCGCAAGGCGGAGATCTTGTCCTCGAGAATCCGATGCCGGGTCACAGCGGGTCGCGTGTTCGGCATGTCGGCCACGGTCGTGACGCCGCCAATCGCCGCGGAGCGCGTGCCGCTCGCAAAGTCCTCCTTGTGCGTGAGGCCCGGATCGCGCATGTGGACATGGAGATCGACGCAGCCTGGGAGGATGACCGCCTCGCCGTGATCGATTTCCTCCTCGCCCCGCAGGACCTTCTTGACCGCCGCGATGCGTCCGTCCTCGTCGATGCCGAGGCTCAAGGGCTCGAGTCGACCTCGATAGAAGACGCGTCCCCTAATGACCCGCATGCGCCGCCCCCAGGATCCGGCGCACGACGGCCCCGCGCGGCTCGACCTCGCCGAAGACCTCCGCCTGGAACTTGTAGACCCGGGTCTCGGGGTCGAGCCATGCATCGGCGAGGAGGCCCGCCTTCATGCACGCCTCCGACAGGAACTCGGATGCGTCCCAGTGGTACTCCGTCGCGACCTGCGGCAGGAGGAGTCCGCGGTACGGGCCCTGGGCGACGCTCAGCCCGTCCACGCCGACGGTGAGGTGCTTCGGCAACTCCTTCGCTTTCTTCACCTCGATCAGCTGCGGGGGCGTCAGGATGCTGACCTCGACGGTGATACGGTCGATTTCGTCCGGTCGAAGCGGCGGGAAGCGGGGATCCTCCGCGGCGCCTTCCGCCCCCTTCTCGATCGATTTGACGAGCGGGAAGAACGGCTGCGGGTATCCGATGCACCCGCGGAGTTCGCCGCCGGGGTGGGTGGCCAAGGTCACGAACGCGCCGGACTTCACCTCGAAGCGTCGAGGGACCTCGAAGCCGCGCTTCTCGCGCCGCATCACGTGCGCCTCGAGCGCCTCGCGCGCGATGCGGACGGCGAGTTCGCCCTCCCGGTCGGGGTATTCCATTCGCTTCCGCAACCAAGGCACGAGCCTTAACATTGTCGGCGTGGTTGTGCGCCTTGTCACCGCCGGGCGCCAAACCCTTTATCGCCTGCGGCCGCATTGACACCGTTGCCATGCGGGCCCGCATCCCCGTCGTAGAAATCATGACGACCACGCCCATCACGATCCCGGCTGAGACGACGGCTTCCGAGGCAGCGAAGATCATGCGGGACCGAGACATCGGCAGCCTCGTCGTCCTCGCGGACGGAAAGCCTACCGGGATCGTGACGGAACGGGATTTTGTGACGAAGGTCGCGGCCTCGGACTTGCAGCCGAGCCGCATCCTCGTGAAGGAGATCATGACGTCTCCCATCGTCGCGATCCACCCTCACGAGGAGGTCGCGGAGGCGGCGAAGCAGATGTCGCAGCGCAAGATCCGCCGGCTGCCCGTCATCGAGGAGGGAAAGCTCGTCGGCATCGTCACGGA
>DASPXQ010000133.1:0-14919 GCA_035637195.1 Thermoplasmata archaeon
ACCGTGACGACGGACAGCCCGTACGTCAACGTGAGCGGCCATCGACTCACGCTCACGTTCCCGGCCGACCGGACGAGCGCAGAGTTCAATGTCACAATTTCCGATGGGACGTCGATCGCGACCCGCGAGGTGTCGGTGGCCTTCCATATCACACCCGCGTGGTGGCAGGCGCCCTACATCCTCGCCATGCCGCCGATCGGCGTCTTCGTGGTGGTAGCTATGTTTGCGCAACGCGCGCGGTGGAAGCCCGCCAAAGCCTTCCTCGTGGACGAGAACGGACGAATGCTCAGGGAATTCACCCTGGACCCGGGCTGCCGGGTCACGTACGACCAGGCGGTTCAGGCCGGCGTGCTCGATGCGGTCGAGAAGCCGATCAAGGTCGCGAAGTACCACGGGCAGACGGTCCGCGGGGACGCCCTCGCGGTCGTGCTGCTCGCCTACGGTCCGGTGACCTCGGAACAGGTCGGGTTCGCTCGAGAGATGCTCGTCCAAATCCAGGACAAATTCGAGGAAGCGGTGAAGCAGCGCCTCGAGGAAGCGCGGGCACGGGATACGGAACTCGGCACGCGCGCCAAGGTCCTCGACGAACGGCAGAGCGCCAGCGAAGCGCGGGCCATCGAGGTCGAATCGATGCTCCGGCAGGCGGAAATGGCCCAAGCCAAGATCGACGCGGACGGCGCCGCACTCGCGGCGAAGGAACGGGATCTGATCCACCGGGAACAGACGCTCGCGGAAGGCCGCCAGGCGGTTGATGATCTATCTAGGCAACTCGAAGAGTCGCGCACCTCCCTGGACCGGCGTGCGACGGAGACGCAGAGTCAGGCAGCGGCGGTGGGCGAGAGATCCGACGCCGTCTTGGCGCGCGAGGAAAGTGCAACGACGAAGGAGGCGGTCCTCCGGGAGCGGGAGGAGACGCTCGGGCGAGAGGATGCCCGCTTGCAAGCGGAGTCCGTGCGGTTGAACGCGCTCTCTGCCAGCCTCGATACGATGCGACAGGACCTCGAGGGCCGCGAATCCGCCGTCTTCCGGGATGCAGCGGGCCTCAAGGAGGATCGCCAGCGCTTCGAGTCGGATCAGAAGGACCTCCTCGAGGTCCGACGGACGGTCGATGAGCGCGTCGTCGACGTCGAGAAGGCCGAACACACAGCGGCGGCGAAGGCCGAGGATCTCGCACGTCGCGAGGCGCACATCCAGCCGCTCGAGGTCGATCTCACGGCCCGCGAGGCCGCAGTTTCGGAGAAGGAATCCGACCTTCAAAGCCTGAAGGCGATCACCGACGCGGCCGTCCGAGAAGTCGCGGAGCGGTCGAAGTCCGTCGAAGAGCGCGAGACGGCGTTGTCGGAAAATCGCGTCGTCCTCGAAGAGGCGCGAGGCGCATTCGATATCCAGCGAAAGGAATTCCAGCAACGGACCGCGCAATACGAAGACGAACTCCGGCGCAGGCGCGCAGATCTCGACGGCCAGGCGAAGGACGTCGGGGAGGCGCAACTCCGGCTGGCCCATGACAAGGAGACGTTCGAAACGAGCCGCATGGAGAAGAATCAGGCGATCCTCTCCAAAGAGATCGAGCTTGAGGCCCGGGAACAGTCGATCCGGGAGAAGGAGGAAGCGATCCGCTCCCAGGCGGAAGAGAACGGTCGGCGTCTCTCCGAACTCGCTTCCCGTGAGGAGACCTTGGAAATCGAGGGCGCCAGGATCGACAAGGCGCGCGCCGACTCGGACGCACGGAAGGCCGAACTGACGGCGCTCACGAAAGAGCTCGATGCGAAAGCCGGACACCTGCGAGACGAGGAGGCCCGCCGCGCCGAGGAGCTCCGGAACTGGCAGAAGACGCTCGAGTCAGAGCAGGCTCTCCTGAAGGAGCAGCGGGAGACGTTCGAGAAGGAGATGTCAGACCTCCGGTCCTCGTGGGCGGATCGCGTGATGCGCGTCGAGGAGCGAGAAGATGCCGTCAAGGACCAGGAGGAGAAGGTCCGGACGGACATCGAACGGGTCACGAAGAACGACGAGGATTTGAGACGCCGGGAGACCGCAACCGCCGAGGCGGCTCGGCAGGCCTCGGATCTGAAGGACAAGGCGGACGGAGTCGCTCGCGAGGTCGAACAGCGGACCCTCGAGCTTGACTCTCGGGAGCGCGCGATGCGCGAGGAAGCGGCCCGTCACGCCGTCGAGCTCACGGAACGGACGGAGGCCTTGAAGGCCCTCGAGACTGGGTTGGGCCTGCGGCGCTCCGAATTCGAGCAGGCGCAGACCACACGAACGCAGCAGCTCCAACAGATGGAAGCCGAGATTCAGGAGACCGGGCACGCCGTGGAAATGAAGGCCCGCGAACTCCTCGAACGGGAGACGAGAATCGGCTCCGCGGAGGAGACGCTCCGCGAGGCGGAGCAGCGGATTCAGCGGGAGCGGGTCGACGTTCAAGCGACCGCCCAACAGGTTGAAGCCCGGCAACTCGAACTGACTCACATGAAAGACCGCCACGACGCCGAGGCGACGCGGGTTCGCTCCGAGGCGGAAGCGACCCGCCAGTCCCTCGCCGCGAAGGACGCGGATCTGAAGGCCGAGCGCGAGCGGATCGAGCGGGACTCAAGCATGCTCCAAGAAACGCTCGGTGCGAAAGCGAAGGAAATGGCGGCCAGAGAGAAAGCTGTCTCCGCGCGGGAGTTGGAGCTCCGGTCGGAGGAGCAGGACTTGGATGCCCGCCTCCGGGAGTTGGAGACAAAGGAGCGCCAGGCGGATGCGAGGGCGACGGAACTCTCGGCCCAGGCGGGCGTCTCGAGCCGGCGAGAGCAGGACATCAACGAGCGCGCCTCCCAATTCGACCAGACGGTGCAGCGGTTCGAGTCGGAGGCCGCAGAGAAGCGCCGCGAATGGGAAACGCTTCAGGGGGACCTGCGGACGCAGCAGTCCCAATCGAACGCGTCGGCAGAGTCGCGCGCCGCTGAATTGGCGAAGCGGATGGAAGAAATCGATGGCCGCGAGCGCACCGTGCGGGCCGCGACGGCCCAGATCGATCTCGAACGGTCGAAACTCGAGTCGCAGGCGAAGTCCGCCGCGTCGAAGGCGAGCGAGGCGGATGCCGCGTGGCAGCGGTCGGAGGCTCGGATCGCGGATCTGAAGGCGAAAGAGGACGATCTGCTCCAGTCGCGACAGGGCTTCGAATCCGAGAGATCGACATGGTCCGCCAAGCGCGCAGAGGAGCTGAAACAGCTCGAGGCGACGCGGGATGCGGCCGGTCAGCAGACGCAGCAGGCGGAGCGCCTCGTCGCCGAAGCCCAGCGTCGGGTCTTCGTCGCGCAAGAGGCCGAGAAGGCGGCGAAGCGGCAAGCCGAAGAGCTCGTCGCGCAGCAAGACCTCCTCGAGAAGCGCCGTGCGGATGCGGAGAAGGCGGAGCGAGACCTGCAGGTGCGGATCGCACAAGTCAACGAAGCCTCGCAACGATTCGCGACGAAGGAATTGGAGATCAATGCCGGCGTGAAAGAGCTCGAGGCGAGGCAAGCGAACGTTGCAATCGCCGAGCGGGATGCGGCTTCGGCCTCGGCCGAGATACGGGCACGGAAGACCGCCCTCGATCAGGAATCGGCTCAAGTTGCGACCCTGTCGGACCGACTCGCGACGCGGCAGAGGGAGATCGACACACGGACAGGCGCCTTGGATGCGAAGGGCGCACAGCTGTCGACGAAGGAACAGACCCTCACCACGGAGTTGCAGCGGGCCGACAATTTGATGGAAGACCTCTCCAAGAAGGAGCGCGAAATCCGCGCGCGGGAGGATACGATCCGGGCCGCGGAGGCGGAGATGTCGAAACGGACCGTCAGCCATTCGGCGAAGGAAGCCGAGCTCGGAGAAGGAGTCCGATCCCTCGAGCAATCACGGAACGAGGTGGATTCGCAACGCGCACAGATCGAGGAGGACCGGCGCGTCAGCTTCGCCGCCCGCGACGAGGCAGAGACACTGAAGCGGGAGGCGGAGCGGCTCCGAGCCCAAGCGGACGGAATGCAGGCCGAGGTCACGAAGAACCTTCGGTTCCTTCAGAAGAAGGCCCTCGACGTGTTGGACCAAGAGGAGAAGATCCGCGCGCGCGACGCGAAGATCGCGGAGCGCGAGAGAAGCCTCGATACGCGCCAAGAAATCTTGCAGGGCAAGGAGGGCGACATCGAATCGGACCGCCAGGAACTCGACGCGAAGACGGCGAAGCTCACGTCGGAGGTGGAGCGCCTGCGCGCGAAGGTCGCCGACATGGAGAAGGTCGGTGGCCCGACCAGCGCCGCGATGGAAGAGTGGAAGAAGGACGTCGAGAACCGGGTGAAGATTATCCAGAAGAAGGCGATGGAGCTCCTCGACCGGGAAGAGAAGATGCGCAAGAAAGAGGAGGAACTCCGCGCCCTCGCGCAGCAACTCGGCGTCAAGCTCTAAACTCCGCGCGTGCGCACTGGACGGTATGGGCACCGGACGGAGGAAATCTCCCACGCCCGGGATCGTCTACTTCGAGCGACGCGTCCGCGACGCTTTTCGGATGGATGAATCGAAATCCTCGATCAAGTCCTCCGCGTCCTCGAGGCCCACGCTCACGCGGACGAGTCCTTCGGTGACCCCGCTCACCTGACGCTCTTCCTCCGTCAAGGGGCCGTGGGTCATCGAGGCGGGATGCTGGACGAGCGTCTCGGCTCCACCCAAGCTCACGGCCAGCGTCGCGACGCGCACGGATTCGACGAACGCCCTAGCGGCGCGAAATCCACCGGCGAGCTCAAAGCTCAACATCGCGCCGAACCCGGACATCTGCTTGCGGGCGAGGGCGTGCTGTGGGAACGAGGGCAATCCGGGGTAGTGCACGATGCGCACGGCACGATGCGCTTCTAGGAATTCGGCGAGGGCCTGAGCGTTCGATTCGTGGACGCGCATCCGGAGAGGGAGCGTCTTCAGTCCGCGGCGTACGAGGAATGCCTCGAAGGGGCCGAGCGTCGGACCGAGCATCTTGTACGTGAACCAAATCCGATCGAACATCGGGGACTTGGCGGCGACGACCGCACCCGCCACGACGTCGCTGTGGCCGCCGATGTACTTCGTCGCGCTGTGCAGGACCGCATCGACCCCGAACTCCAGCGGACGCTGATTGATTGGGGTGGCGAAGGTGTTGTCGGCGAGCGTGCGCGCTCCGACCGACCTCGCGGCCTGCACCGCTTCGCGGATGTCGGTGATCATCATCGTCGGGTTCGCCGGCGTCTCGACGTATACGAGGCGCGTATTCCGTCGCACCGCCTCGACCCACGCGCGCGGGCGACGCGGATCCACGAAGGTCGTCTTCACGCCGAACCGAGGAAGGAGGCGCGTGAAGATCTCGGTGGTCGCGGTATACAAGCTCGAGCCGGACACGACGTGATCGCCCGCGTCCACGCACGCGAGGATGGCGGAGGCGATCGCCCCCATCCCCGATCCGGTCACGAGACCCCGCGCGCCGCCCTCCAGGTCGGCGAGCGTCTCCTCGAGATCCCGAAGGGTCGGATTGCCCCATCGCGTGTAGTACGCCTCCGGGGCGAACTCGACGGCGAACTCCGCGCCCTGACGCGCCGATTCGAGCGCCCACGTGGAGCTCGCGTATATCGGGGTCACGAGCGGTCCGTGGCCTTTCGGTCTGCGGCCGTGGATCGCGCGGGTCCGCAGGCCCGGTCGTCTCGCCATGACGTGGGGCCACGGCGCGACAGGCGAAATACATTGCGAACTCGCACGGTCGAAATCGTCCGGATCGCTCGAGGGAGGCAGCGGTCTCCGTCAAACCGGAAAGGTCAAAAAGGGGGGGTGTATTCAAGCCATTGTCCGGCCCGGTTACAGGGTCGGGCGCACACCGCCAAGGGAGGCAACCGCATGTCGCGGGAAGTGGACTTCAACGCAAAGCCGATCGATCCGGACTTCATGAACAAGCCCGACGAGTATCCGGAGACGGGGACCCATTTCGAGCACAAGGTCTTCGCGGAGGGCAAGGAACGGCCCGACGCGGACGGCACCCCCTATCCCACGAAGCTCGGGATCCACGGCACCCACGTCGCCGTCGACTTCGACGGCTGCGTCGCGGACGGCGTGTGCATGGACGTCTGTCCCGTCGACGTCTTCGAGTGGATACTCGCCCCGGGTAAGAAGGGGACCGGCAACGACAAGATCATCGAGAAGGGCAGCGAGGAGTGGGACAAGTACCGGACCGACAAGTCCGACATGATCCGCGAGTCGGACTGCATCGATTGCATGGCGTGCGAGACCGCCTGCCCAACGAAGGTCATCAAAATCAGTCCGTAGGCGGATTCGCCCCGGACCCTTCCGCAATTCGCTAGCGAAACGGCACCCGGATCGATGGGTAAGCCCTAGTCGCCCTCGACGTTCGCCGGCTCCTTTCGCCCGGAAATCGCGCTCCAGAAACGGCGGAACGGTCGGGTCACGACGGTGATTCGGCCGCCGCGGATTCCGACGTACGCCAGGATGACGACCACCCAGTACGCGACGTAGCTCACCGCCTCGAGGACGGTCGGCGCGGCGTTGTATCCGAGGATCCCCCGGAGGAGATATCCGGCCGGGTTCGACGCGTCGTCCGGGAAGACGAGGGTGAGATCGTAGACGGCCACGGAGCCGAGGGTCCACGAGAAGGCTCCCTGGAGCTCGTGAATCGCGTGCGCGAACAGGCCCGCCGCGATCAGGACGAGGAAAACGCCGGTCCCTTGAAAGAAGCGCTTCAAATTGATTCGCCAGGAAACGCGGATGATCCCTACGCCAACGATCGTGGCCACGAGCAGCCCGATGGCGACGCCCACGACCGCCTCGAGCGGAGAGGTTAGGGTCCCCGCACCGAACACGAAGAGAGCCGTCTCGATGCCTTCCCGGAGCACCACGACAAAGGAGAGGATCATCAGGCCGACGCCTTGCCGCTCCGTCAAGACCGCATCGATGCGGCGCTGTACATGGGCCTTGATGCTCGTGGATGCCTTCATCATCCAGAGGACCATCGACGTGAGGACGGCGACCGCGACGAGCATCGCGATGCCTTCGAACACCTGCTCGCCAAAGCCCTCCCATGCGATCGTCAGGACGACGAGGATCGCAGCGACGCCGGCGCTCGCGCCGCTGGCGGCGGCGGTGCCTCCGTAGACGTAGCGCTTCAGGTCGCCCCGCTCGATCTTCACGAGGTAGCCAAGGATGATGCCGATCACGAGGGCGGCTTCGATCCCTTCCCGAATCCCGATGATCAGACTCGGGATGATCCCGACCGACGTTGCCACACGCGCCTCTCCTGATTTTGGACGGTTGGACGTCCCTGGCATCGCGTCGATAACGGCGTAATACTTAAGGGTTCGGCGGCGCGGGGGGATGCTCGTTCATCGACCCGCTTCGATAGCCGAGCAAGTCGATCGTCACGTGGGAGAAACCTGCCTCGCGGACCGCCCGAACAACTTTCGCTGCGAGGTCGGGGTGGACGATCCGCAGGATGTCTTCCGGGAGGACCTCGATGCGCGCGATGCCTTCGTGCGCCCGAACCCGCACGACCCCGAACCCGAGCGCGCGAATCGCGTCTTCCGCCGCTTCGACCCGATGCAACTTGTCCAACGTAATGACCTCCCCATGCGCGATGCGAGAAGAAAGGCAAGCGTTGCTCGGCTTGTCGTGAAAGCTCAGTCCCAACCTTTGCGCGAGCGATCGGACGTCTGACTTCGCCAGGCCGAACTCGACGAGGGGATGCCAGAAGCCGGCCTCGTTCATCGCCTGAATCCCCGGTCGATAGTCGCCGAGGTCCGAGAGATTCACGCCGTCCGCGATGACTCGATAGCCGAGATCCGCCGCGAGAGGCCGGAGCGCCGCGCCCAGTTCCTGGCGGCAGAAATAGCAACGGTTCGTCGGATTCGCGACGTACCGGTCGTTCGCGAGCTCCGAGACACGGACCACCTTCACTTGAATCCCGATCTCCGCGGCCTCGTCGAGGGCCTCATCGAGCTCGCGTCGAGCGAGGGATTCCGCGTCCGCGATCACGGCGAGCGCGTCCCCGCCGACTGCGTCGTGGGCGACCCGGGCCACGAGGCCGCTGTCCACGCCTCCGGAGTACGCGATGAGGATTCGGCCGCGGGCCCGCATGGCGGCGACCATCCCTTCGTAGGCCCGCTGGATCTCGATCGCGGGGGCTGTGACCTCCATCGGCGCATCGAATGCACCCGCGGTGATAAAGGCATCGAGGCACAAATCGTAAGGGGCATCGCCGACATGCCCGAGGGCGTGCGCCCCGCGTTCCTCGAATGCACCGGATGTTCGAAGAAGCACGAGGTCCGCCTGCGGAACGTCTGCGACTGCGGCGCGCCGCTGTTCGCCCGATACGAGTGGAGCGACATCCGGCGAGAGGACCTCCCGGCGCGAAAGGATCTGTGGCGATACGCTCCTCTGCTCCCGCTAAACGACGCCGAGATCCATTCCCGCGGCGAAGGCGGCACGCCGCTGTACAAGCTGGACCGGATCGGGGGCGGCGGGCGGGTCGCGCGCCTCAAGGTCGCGGCCTTGTACGTCAAGGACGAGGGACTCAACCCGACGGGCACGTTCAAAGCGCGCGGCATGGCGGTGGCGGTGCCGATGGCCGAGGTCCTCGGCGCATCGACCCTCGCGGTCCCGACCGCGGGCAACGCGGGCGCGGCCCTGTCGTTGTACGCCGCCGTGTACGGTGTGCGGGCGATCGTCGTCATGGCGAAAGACGGACCGACCGCCGCGGCGCAGGAAACCCTCGCCTACGGGGCCTACCTCCTGCAGGTCGACGAGGACATCGCGGACGCGGGTCGGATCGTCGAGGATCTCGCGCGGACGACGCCGACGTTCAGTGTCGCGACCTTACGAGAGCCGTACCGCGTCGAGGGCAAGAAGACGATGCTGCTGGAAATCTGGGAGGCCCTCGGGACGATGCCGGACTGGATCCTCTTCCCGACGGGAGGCGGGACCGGAATCGCCGGCGCGTGGAAGGCGCTCCACGAGCTGCGGGAGCTCGGCTGGTTCGAGGGACCGTGGCCCCGTATCGGACTCGTCCAGGCGGACGGGTGCGCGCCCCTCGTCCGCGCGTGGGCGGAGGGACGGGAGTCTGCAGAGCCCTGGCCCCACCCGATGACGAACGCGGCCGGACTGCGCGTCCCCTCGACCGTCGCGGACCGCATCGTCCTCCGTGCCCTCCGGGAGACGCGCGGCGCCGCCGTCGCCGTGTCCGACGACGCGATCGCCGTCGCGGCCCGCACGTTCGCAGCCCTCGAGGGGATCGGCGCGTGCCGGGAAGGAGCCGCGACCTTGGCGGGACTCCGCCGCTTCTACGACGAAGGGACGATCACGTCGGACGATCGCGTGGTCCTCGTGAACACGGGTGCCCCGCGGGACTCCGAGCCGCCGCTCCCGAATCTCCCGATCGTCCGGAGCGCCGAGGAGGTCCGGGCCTATCTGGGGCTCACGGCGACAGCTGCTTGAGCTTCTCGAGGACCTTCGAGTGGTCCGGGGGAACCTTCGGATCTTCCGTGACCCACTTGTACCGCACGATGCCTTCTTTGTCGAGGATGAACACGGACCGCTTGGCGACGCCTTGCAGGCCGAAGCCCCCGAAGCGGTCGTACTGCACCCCGTACGCCTTGCTCACGCCCCGGTTCCAGTCGCTCAGCAGCGGATAGTTGATCCGATTCTCTTCCTTGAACACGCGGTGGCTGTGGTGGCTGTCCGTGCTGATCCCGTACACCTTCGCGCCGTACGATTCGATCGCGCCGAGCGAGTCCCGAATCGCGCAGAGTTGGCCCTGACACACGTTGGTGAAGTCGAACACGTAGAACGAGAGCACGATGGGACCCTGGCCGAGTTCTTTCGAGAGCGTCACGGGCTTCGCTTCGTCGTTCAGCAAAGTGAAATCGGGCGCCTTCTCGCCGACGTCCACCATGGACACCGCCTCGCACTCAGCGAACCCGACGGTGGCGATGAACCTTCGCTCCTTCGCGTGCACGTCGGCACGAACCGCCGATGCGCCTCGGGAATCGCAGGGTAGCCTGGAAACGCAATGTATATCTAACGGCACCGGCCCATTCGGGAGTGCACAGGACCTGACCGCCCAAGGAACACTCCGTCCAGACGATCGCCCGTCTAGAGGTGGGGGGGGAGCGATGGCAAAGTACGTGCTCGCGGCCGACTACACACTGATGACGGATTATCGGAACGTCCCCCTGGCGACGTTCTTCAGTTGCATCCCCACCGACTATTGGTATTCCCGGCTCGTCTTCCGGATTCTCGCGGACCCGCCGAAACTCGACGCGGACGGCCGGCCGATCCGTGTCCCGTACGGCCTTCGGAAGGTCGAGGCGTCCTTGGCACGGGTGCACGGCCGCGACGAGGTCGTGATCGCGCCGCCCCAGGCCATCGATCGATACATCACGGACGACACGGAGATCGTCGGGCTGCACTCGATGGACCCGCTCGGCCTCGGGCCCGTGAGCATGTCCTTCACGATGGGCGGCATCCTGACCCCCTACACAAAGGCGAAATTTCTGGAACTGGCTCGCCGGGTCCAGCGCCCCGGGCGGAAGTACAGGGTCGTCCTGGGCGGCCCCGGCGCATGGCACTTCGACTACCGCACCGAGATGCAGGAATCCCTGGGGATCGACCACATCGTCCACGGAGAGGTCGACCACCTCGTCCCCGAGATCTTCGACCGGATCGGGAACGGGGATGCGCCTCCGGTCATGCGATTCACGAACGCGACCGCGCCGTCCGTCGATCAGATCCCGAAGATCCTGGGCCCGACGATGCACGCGATGAACGAGGTCATGCGCGGGTGCGGCCGCGGATGCGAGTTCTGTGAAGTGACGCTCCGTCGTCCGCGGTACTTCCCGCTCGACTACATCGCCGACGAGTTGGCGATGAACGCCCGCATCGGCCAATCGTCGATCCAGCTCCACTCGGACGACATCTTCCTCTACCAGCTGGAGAACTGGAGGACGATGGAGCCGAACGAGGACGCGGTCAAAGAGCTCTTCCGCTTCGTCATGGCGCAGCCGGGCGTCACGCACTGCTATCCGACGCACGGGACCGTCAGCGCGGCCGTCACCAACCCCGCGCTGATCGAGGACCTCTCCGAGATCGTGAAGGCAGGTCCGGACAAACTCGTCGGAATCCAGAGCGGCATCGAGACGGGTAGCCCGGGCCTCTCTCGCGCCGTCCTTCATCGAAAGGCCGCACCGTTCACGGCGGAAGAATGGCCCGACGTGGTCGTCCAAGGCACGGAGATCCTGTGCCGGAACTACTGGTACCCCGCCTTCACGATCATCCTCGGCCTCCCGGGAGAGACGCCGGAGGATGCTTGGATGACCGTGGACCTGATCGATCGGATGGAGCAGATCCCGGGAGCGCACTTCATCACGGCGCCGCTGACCTTCGTGCCAATCGGCGTCCTGCGAGGCGAGGAGTTCTACAACCTCGACGAGATGATCGACGAGGCGCGCTTCAACGTCGCGTATCGCGCGTGGCGGCACGTCCTCCTGGAGATCGACGAAGACCTCTGGCGCTTGACGCACCTGCCGAGTCCGATGAAGGCGATGGTCGTCGCGACGGCCCGGATCGGCGGGAGGTACATCCTGGGAATCATGCACCGCTACGCCCGCCACAAGGGCTTCCGGATCCGGGCTCCCGCGAAGACGCGACGCCAGGCGGAAGGCCACACGCTGAGCTTTCCGGCGGCGTGAGCCTCGGAACCCTTATCGGACCCGGTGCGGCTTCCCGGTCGATGCCGGAACGGGAGAAGGCGATCTTCCCGCGTGCGGTGGGGCGGTCGAGCGGAGGTCTGGAGCTTCGCTGCGTGATCTTCGCCCGGAACGACGACGGGATCGTGTTAATCCGCCATCGGCGGGACCCGATCGTTCGCGACGCATGGACGCTCCCCGGCGGCCCCCTCGACTACGGGATGAGCCCGCAGGAGAGCGCCGGGCGGATCCTGATGGACCAAGCGGGCGTCCCCGCCGAGACGATGCGGCTCCTGACCGTGGAGTCTTCCTCCCAGGGGAGCTGGACACTCGCGTTCTATTGGGACGCGGTCATCCGAAAGGCGCCCGTCGCGGGCGCGGCCATCGCCGAGTTGCGCGTCGAGCCGATCGAGAAATGCCTCGCGGAAGACCTCGACGTCCTCGCCCGCATGCAGCTCGAGCGGTACCGCGTCCAGGAACCCGAGGAGACCGCCTGAGAGGTCACGAGCCGTCCTCGATCCACGCGAGGTACTGCTTCGCTTTCACATCGGCGCCGTCCTCCCCGATGACGGACGGCAGCGTCCGGGCGCGGAGCAGCTCGACGACCTTCACGAGGTCGTCTTCGGTGAGTGTCGAGCGGTCCGCACGAACATCGCGTAGCCGCTTCCGCAGCATCGCCAGAGCCATGTCGCCCCAGATGGCCCGCATGTCGGCCTCGATGCGGTCGTACGCCCCTTGCGCGCCCACGCTCTCACGCTTCGGTCGGCATCTGATGGGCGCTGAGCCAGGCGCTGTATCCGACGTAAAACAGGACGACGAGCGCCACGACGAGGAACGCGTCCGGGAGCGGGGTGTCGGCCAACAGGATCCGCGTGGCCGCGCTGAGGCTCAACGAGATCCCGACGGCGGCGAGACCCATGCTGAGCCGGTACAACAGACCGCCTCGCATCAGCCGCACGCCCTTGTGCGCGAGCAGGAACGCGCCGAGTACGCCGCACGAGATGCTCAGCACGAGGACCACGAACTGTTCCGCGGAGACCGCCATCGACCCGACCGAGCTTCGATGCGGACGGATGGGCCTTAAGTGTACGCTCGCTGGATTCACGGATGAGAATAATCACGGTTCGAGGCGCGCGGTGACGGACTGCCCGCCGACCTGCACGAACCCGGCGGACCGGTACAGCGCCACCGCTGGATCGTTTCCGATTGTCACGTAGAGCGCCATCCGTCGCTCGCCGAGGCCGTCGAGCCGGTTCATCGCCGCTTGGAGGAGGCCGCGGCCCAAGCCCTGACCGCGCTGGCCTTTCGCGACGCCCAGCTCCGCCACGAGCGGCATGCCCATCCAGTGGGTGACGAGGATTGCGCCCGCGATGCCCGTGCCGTCCATGCCGACGAAGGACGCATCGGGCATGAACCGGCCGGAATCGCCTTTCAGGAGACCGCCGACGTATTCCCGCCACTCGTCCTCCGGGCCGGTGTGCAGCCCATACCGCTGTTCCATGTGCCCGTCGTACACGTCCATGAGGAACGCGGTGAGCCGCGCAATCTCCCCTTCCTCCGGGGGGATAAGTCGGATGCCCTCCGGGACCGGCGCGCGGACGGTCGGTGCCTCCATCCGCATGCGGGCGAAGATCCGTCGGAAGCCAAGGCCCACGAAGGAGGGCTCGTACCGGTCCTCGTAGTGGGCCGTAATCGACCCGGTGCCGGCCGCTCGGAGAAAATCCACAGCCTTCAGGAGGGCTGCGGTCGTCTCCGCCGCCTCGGCGGGGTCCATCGAGAATCCCGAGATCTCCCCCGGCCCGAGCCGAATCGCCCCGACGATCCGTCCATCCTTCCGGAACGCGAAGTGCGCCCTCTGCTCCTCCGGCGGGAGGGCGAGGTAGCGGTCGAGATGGACCTTCAGGTCGGGGGTCGGGAGGTCGCCCCGGCCCGACACGAACACCCGCCAGTAGGCGTGCGCCTCCATCGTCTGCAGGGGTTCGAGCGACACGACCACGCGGTCGGCGAGGGGCTTGAGGAGCATCAACCTTCGCGCACCGCGGAGATTTTATCCGGTCGAAGGACCTTCGACGGCCGCGATGGACTTCGGGCTCACGGAGACGCAGGAGATCACGCGCAAGACCGTCCGCGACTTCGCCGAGCAGGAGATCGTCCCGCAGTCCCGCGCGTTCGACGAGAGCCAGCAGTTCCCCTCCGCCTGGGCGAAGAAGATGGGCGAGCTCGGGCTGATGGGCGTGTTCGTGCCGGAGAAGTACGGCGGGTCGGGCCTCGACACGGTGTGCTATGCGATCACGATCGAGGAACTCTCCCGGGCCGATGCGAGCGCCGGGGTCATCGCGGCCGTGTGCAACGGCCTCGTCTGTGAGCCGCTCCTCGAGTACGGCACGGAGGACCAGAAACGCCGCTACCTCGGGCCCGTGGCCCGGGGCGAGTCGATCGGGGCGTACGCCCTCACGGAGCCCGGGAGCGGGTCCGATGCGGCGGCGATGCGCACGACCGCGAAGCTCAACGGATCCGAGTGGATCCTGAACGGGACGAAGTCCTTCGCGACGAACGCCACGGTCGCCCAGGTCGTCCTCGCGTACGCCCGCACGGGCCCCAAGAAGCACGACATCTCTGCGTTCATCGTCCCGACGGACGAGAAAGGGTTCTCCGTTCTCAAGAAGGAGGACAAGATGGGGATTCGCGCGAGTGACACGGCGCTGCTTGGATTCGATGACATGCGGATCCCGAAAGACAACTTGCTCGGCGAGATGAACAAAGGCTTCACGATCGCGATGGCGACCCTCGACGGCGGACGGATCGGCATTGCGGCCCAGGCCCTCGGCATCGCCCAGCGGGCGCTCGAGGAGTCGCTGAAGTACGCGAGAGACCGCGAGGCGTTCGGGCAGAAGATCGCGGAGTTCCAGGCGATCCAATGGAAGCTCGCGGACATGGCGACGGAAATCGAGGCCGCGCGCCTCCTGACGTACCGGGCCGCCCACCTGGAGGACATCGGGCAGCGGCACACCTACGAGTCGAGCGTGGCGAAGCTGTTCGCATCCGAAGCGTCCCACCGCGCCGTCGATTCGGCCGTGCAGATCCACGGAGGGTACGGATTCATCAAGGACTACGTCGTCGAGAAGCTGTACCGGGACCAGCGGGTCACGGAAATCTATGAAGGCACGTCGGAGATTCAGCGGCTCGTCATCGCGCGTGCGGTTCT
>DASPXQ010000134.1:0-2951 GCA_035637195.1 Thermoplasmata archaeon
CGCTGTTGTCGAACACGAGCACGTGCGGCAGCTCGCGGATCGCGCGGGCGAGATTCTCGAGCGTTCGGGGGTAGCGCGCGAGCTTCTCCGTGGGCACGTCGTGCCCGCCCTGGAGCACGCGCATCGCGACGCGCTCGTCGCGCAGCTCCGGCGAGTCGAGCCCGATGAAGCAGAGGACGACGGTGTAGCCGCGCGTGCTCAGGTGCGCGGCGTAGAACGTCGTCTTGCCGGCTCCGTTCGGCCCCGCCACTGCTACGACGATCGGGCGCGCGTCGAGCGGCGACGTCACTGGACCGACACCGGTCGGAACTGCCGGCTCACGAACCGACCGACCGTGCGCGTTCCGTCCTCATCCAGCATGAACGCGCCCCTGCCGTTATCACGGCGTGCGCTTTGCCCACTCCAGGATGGCGGCGCGCAGCGCCGAGTGAAGCGTGAGCCCCTCGGCCTTCGCCTTCGCCTCGAGTAGCTTCCAGAGCTGCGCCGGGAACCGGACGGACCGCGGTACGGTCGGGCCAGTCTCGGTGCCCTTCTTCGGCCGCCCTCGCCCGACGTGGACGATGCCCTCCGCCGCGACACGGGCGGCGTACGGATTCCGACGGACCCGGGCGCGGCCGAAATCGACCTCGGGAATCTCCCGGAGCGAGGCCGCCGAAGGCTCCCTCGGCCTAGTGACCTTCTTCTTCATATCGCCTCCGTTCATGCGAGGTGTCCCGCCGGGCGCTGATGATTCGGATCGTCGATGCGTCGAGTTCCGCGTGCACGACGAGAAGCAACCGATTCCGGACCGACGCCCCGAGGAGGAGTGTTCGCCCGGGATCCACGGCGTCCTCGATGTACAGCGCGAGGGGGTCCGCGAACACGGTCGCTGCCTCCTCGAACGAGACGCCGTGCTTCCTCAGGTTGGAGGCAGCCTTGCGCTCGTCCCAAGAGAAGTCCACCTGACCTCCGTTAGTGTATGACTCTTGCTTCGTCCCCGCAACCTGCGCGCGTCACCGCCCAGCCCGCCGCGTCGTCGACTCGGCCCATGGGCTATGCGTCAGCGGCGATGAGCCGCGAGGACGTCCTCGAGCTGGTCCGCGATGCCGTCGAGGAGGTCCGTCTGGCGCGGTCGCCTGTTGCGGCGTGCGTGATTCGCCTCCCCCGCGACCCATCCGGCGAGGCTGTCGAGGTCCGCCCAGGTTCCCTCGAGCGCGATGCCTGTCTCGGTTGGGCGCGCGGTGGCGAGCACGTGCTGCGAACAGGGGAAGTCGAGCTTCTCGAGCAACGTGAGCTCGGCTGCCGAGACGATTATGGTTGATCGGGGCGGCGGGATCGCTGGGCATCGGAGCATTCCTCTCGCCACGATACGAGCGGTGTCCGACACCGCACGGGCCACGCCTTGACCCGGCGCTCCGTTGTGTGCGAGACCCGATGCGCACACAACAAGGAGCGTCCCATGCCCTTCGTTCGCCGCCGCGGCAGCCAGCTCGTCCTCGTCCACGGCGAGCGAGAGCCAGGCACCGGGAACGTCCAGCAGCGGATCCTGTTCACGCTCTACTCCCGCCCCGAGGCGCTGGAGGCGATCGGCCGGGGCAGCTCCGAAGGACGCCACCAGTTCCGCGCCCTCGTGGAGGACGCCTTCCCGAAGCTCCGCTTCGACTGGAAGGGGATCGAGTGCGCGATCGCAGCCAACCTCGATGCACTCCCGGAAACGTACGAGTACCGGACGACGCGGCTCCTCTCGCGGTTCCGGGGCGATCTCTGCGCGTTCGCAAAGCAGCTCATCGTCGCGGACCCGAACTCGCTCCTGTCCGCCGGCCAGACCATCGACGCCCATCGCGCTGAGCTCGGGTTAGTAGTCGAGCTGATCGGCGCGCGCCTCCGCACGCCCGCGCCGAAGCCCGCGAAGTACAACGAGGACAACCCGTGGTTCTGGCGGACCGCCTTCCGGGGGGGCGAGGTTCCCGGCGACATCGAAGAGATCGCCGCCGGGCACTACGAGCGGCACGAGTTCGAGAAGGCGGAGGTGATCTTCCGGCTTCTCGTGGACGCATTCGACGACTACGCCGAGGGCTATAACTACCTCGGGCTCATCGCCTACGGGCGATCACGGCTGCCGGAGGCGATTGGCCACTTCCGGAAGACCATCGAGATCGGCCGCAGGCTCTTCCCGAAGCGCGTCGCGAAGTCGAGCTGGTGGACCGACCTCTCCACGCGCCCCTACATGCGCGGGCTCCGCAACCTCGCCCTCGCGCTCAACGAGACCGGGGAGTACGAGGAGGCGCTCGCGATCTGCGACCGCCTGGAGAACGAGTGTGACGACGCGATGTCGGCGAACGGCCACCGCGCGCCCGTGTACCTGAACACTGGCCACTGGGCCGAGGCGGCCGATGCCGCGCTCTACAACCGGAACGTCGACGCGTCCGAGAGCCTCGTCGCCGCGCTCGCACAGTACGAGGCGGGCCGGCGGGACGAGGCGGTCGCGTCCTTCCTTCACGGGGCGCTGAACAGCCCGAGGGCCGCGAAGATGATGCTCGGGTTCAGCACCAATAGATCCGAGCATGACCTCGAAGGGCGCGACCACAATACGGGCGTGCACCTCGTCCGTGCCCTCCGGCCGTTCCTCGCTCAGCGACGCCGGGCCTCCCTCCGCTACTTCCGAAGTCTCCTCGAGGATCCGCGCGTGGCCTCCCTCATGAAGGAGACGCAGACCGTGGCCCGCCGCTGGTCATCGGCTGGTCCGAAGGCGGACCGTGCGGACTTCCTCCGGATGACGGAGCTGGGGACGCTCGAGTTCGCCGAGGCACAGGCCCGTCTTCTCGGATCCAACGTCGCTCCGGGCGGGTTACTTCACTGACCGAGGCCTCCGGGCGTGTCGAGCGGGGGCTCGGGCCCGAGCCGGTCCTTGAGGAAGTCGGTTTGATATCGCGCGCACAGCGATCCCGAAGCTACACGGGCAACGCGCGCGG